>DATHJA010000043.1:0-3930 GCA_035316475.1 Edaphobacter sp.
GTACGCATCCGAGCAACGCCACCCTTTTCACGCGATCTTGTGCGTGTTGAGGTATAGGCATGAGCGAATCGGTTGTGGTTCAAGTGCGTCGTCGTCGTAGTCGAGTGGAAGCAGATGGGCTTGTTTTGGAGTTTGAGCAGAGCGGGTTGACGCGGAAGGCATTTTGCCAGCGGCATGGGATTGCTCAGCATACGCTGGACTATTATCGTCATCAGCGGCGCAGCAGGCAGGGCGCTGGTTCAGGCTTGATCGTGCCGGTGGAGTTGCTGGAGCCGGGGATGGCGTCGGTGGGGACATCGATCTCAGGTCGCGCTCCGCTTGCGGTGGTGCTGACCAGCGGACGGCGGATCGAAGTGAAAGATGGCTTCGATGCCGGCCTGTTGAAGAAGCTGGTCGCAGTGCTGGAAGCGTAGCGATGTTCGCCATGGGCGCGGCGACGCGCATTTATGTCTGCACCGGGGCTACGGATATGCGCAAGGGCTTCGATGGTCTATACGGTTTGATCCGGGAGCGGTTGGAATGCGACCCGACCAGCGGTCACATCTTCCTGTTCGCAAATGCGCGTCGTGACCGCTTGAAGCTCGTCTTCTTCGATGGTTCAGGGCTATGGGTGTGTTCGAAGCGAATGGAGCTTGGCCGTCTTCACTGGCCTGAGTCGGTTGACGGCAAGGTGCAGTTGAGCCGGGAGCAGTTTGCGCTTCTGATCGGGGGCATCGACCTGGTTCAGACCAAGCCGCGCAAGTGGTATCGCAAGTCCGTGGCAGAGGAATCATATAAGTCACTGAAGAGCGCATAAACACTGCGCATTTCGCTCGTTTATCCACAAGACGATCTGTTATTCAAGCAGCATCGTGAGTGCGCCTCTCCAACCGATGCTTCCGCCGCATTCCGAGGCCTTTGTTGCCGAAGTCATTGGGCAACTGGAACGGCAGCTTGAGTCGAAAGTCAGGGAGCTAGAATACGCGCAGCTGAAGATCCGCATGCTCGAAGAGCGTCTTCGTCTGGAGCGGATCGCAAAGTACGGCAATCGCAGCGAGAAGCTCAGCGACTTACAGCTTGAATTACTCGATCTGGAACCTGGCGTATCGAGCGAAGAGGTAGAGGCCGAGAGCGAGCGCGACCCGATCGTGGCGCCGCCTGAAGATCAGCAGCAGGACAAGCCAGAAGACAAGCCGCAGGATAAGTCGCGGCGCAAGCATCCAGGCAGGCAGGCGCTGCCTGCGCATCTGGAGCGCGTCGAGCAAATCGTCGCTTGCACGGCCGAGCAGTGCGCCTGCGGCCAGTGTGGCAAAGAGACTCCGGTCATCGGATACGAAGAGACCGAGGTGCTTGACGTCAAGCCGGCCGAGTACTTCGTCACCGTCATCAAGCGCGAGAAGCGCGCATGTAAGAGCTGCGAGGAGCAGGGAGTGCGCACGGCCGCCGTGCCGGAACGCATCGTGCCGAAGTCGCTGCTCTCGGACCGGATCATCGTCGACATCGTCGTGGACAAGTACTGCGAGTCGCTGCCGCTTTATCGCCAGCAGGCCGCAATCAAGCGCGACGCCGGCGTTGTGATCGCGCTATCGACGATCGACGATGCGGTGATGCGCGTCGGCGAATTGCTGATGCCGATCGCTGCTGCGATGAAGCGCGAGCTACTGGCAGGCACCTATATCCAGGCCGATGAAACCCCGATCGGCGTGCAGATGCACGACAAACGCGGCAAGAATCATCAAGCCTACATGTGGCAGTATGGTTCGCCTGGCAAAGGCGTCGTCTTCGACTTCCGCATGGGCCGCGACGGCGATGGGCCGAAGCAGTTCCTCGGCCAGTTCAACGGGCTGCTCCAAACGGATGGCTACAAAGCGTACGCCAACGTTGGCGGACCGACGATGGTGCATGCCTGTTGTCTCGCGCATGCGCGCCGCAAGTTCGTCGACGCCGTCAAGGTCGATGCCAAGGACCAGGACTCGGCGCGCATCGTCGCGCTCATGGACGAGCTGTTCGCCATCGATCGCGAGGGGCGCGAGAAGAAGATGGACCACGCCGCACGGCATGCGCTGCGTATGGAGAAGGCTCCGCGCTTGCTGGAGCAACTTCGCGCTGAGTTGCTGTCAGTGCAAAAGATGGCGTTGCCCAAAAGCATCGCTGGCCAGGCGGCCAGCTACACGCTGTCGCTGTGGCAGAAACTGACGATGTTCCTCAAATACCCCGAGCTCGAGCTGAGTACGAATCTGGCCGAGAACTCGATGCGGCCGATCGCCCTCGGCCGTCGCAACTGGCTTCACCTCGGCAGCAAGGAGGCCGGTCCCAGGATCGCAGCCATCTTCTCGGTCGTCGAAAGCTGCCGCCGGCTCGGTGTGCCCATCCGCAACTACATGGCTGTCGTCCTGCCGGGCCTCGCCAACCGTTCCATCCAGTCCCTCGCCCAGCTCACACCCACCGCCTACGCCGTCAAGAGCGCAAAGTAACCCGCCGGCAAGACACCCCTGCCGTCAATCCTGTGCTTGCTCGGATGGGCACGATGAACCGGCTGGCCGAAGTGGTAGCCATCGCCTGACCGCCTGCTCTGGTTCCCACGGGGACCAGAGCAAATCAACCTCCGTCATCCTTGGGCGCCTCCTTCTTCCACGCTATGTTTGTGCAGTCTATAGGCACAAAGCGGACTTCCGCCTTGTGCTTCCCGGTACCTGCATGGTTTGACATTCCCTGGCCCCTTTGCGAGACTAGCCACTGTTGCCGTCCAGCACCCGCTGGACTGAAAGCGGAATCCCGCATCCGGGAATCGGCTGTTGCCCGTGCCGAAGTGGCGGAATTGGCAGACGCGCATGGTTCAGGTCCATGTACTCGCAAGAGTGTGGGGGTTCGAGTCCCTTCTTCGGCACCAATCGTTTCGAAATGCCTGTCCAGCATTCGGCTGCCAGGTATTTTTGTTTTGTACGGATTCCGGCTTCGCGTCAAGGGTCACGACCGCAACTCTACCCGCCAGCACCTAGCACGCCGCGCCCACAGGAAGAAAGTGGCGCAGCGGCTCAACCGCAATACCTCGCCCTACCAGCAGCGGACGAACCCGCGCGAGAACCCAGCACAGCAGCCCATCAAGCAGGCCGTGGATTTTCTCATCCAGCAATTGAAGCAGGGCAAAAGCGAGATTCTGACCGCGTACCTTGCCGCGATGGGGTAGTGTCGAGAGTTTTTCGCACTTTCGATCTTCGTTGTGACTTTGGAAGGTTGTTGGGTTGAGGTTGAATTGCTCTGGTCCCCATGGGGACCAGAGCAATTGATTCAGGCGATGGCCAGGACCTCGGCCAGCCGGTTCATCTGCAGATAGCGCTTGGTGCCCCACCGGGTGGCTGCAACGTATCGTAGGCGAGCCGCGACCAGCATCAGTGCCGACTTGCCATCCGGGAAGGCGCCCACCACACGCGTTCGTCGTCGAATCTCCCGCATGAGCCGCTCCAGCGGGTTGTTGGTCTTGATCGAGCGCCAGTGCTCCGAAGGCATCGCGTAGTAGCTAAGCGTTTCTTCCACGCCGGCTGCGACGATCTCCGCGGCTCGTGCCAACTTCATCGCCTTTAACTTCTCTACCACCTGTGCGGCCTTCTCTCGCGCCGCCTGTGCATCTTCCTGTGCATGCACTGCCTTGAGCATGGCAGCCACTTCCTTCACCTTGCCCGTGGGCACTGCCGTCCAACACGTTTCTATAAAAATGAACCACGCAGCGCTGCCACAGTGCCTCCGGATAAAACTCAGCCAGGTTCTCCACCAGCCCCAGACATTTGTCGGAGACGAACAGCTTCACACCCGCGAGCCCACGCTCCTTCAACTCGCGCAGGAACGCCGTCCAACTCGCCTTGTCTTCCTTGGCGCCTTCACTCACCGCCAGGATTTGGCGGTAGCCGGTCTGCGCCACTCCGATCGCCACCAGCACCGAGACGTTCTTCACCT
>DATHJA010000044.1:0-5486 GCA_035316475.1 Edaphobacter sp.
GATTTGATGCGCATTGGAATGTTGACAGGGGGTGGTGATTGCCCAGGCCTGAACGCAGTAATTCGCGCGGTGGTGCGAAAGGGAGTTCTTCACTACGGAGATGAATTTGTCGGCTTCATGGAGGGGTGGCGTGGTGTTCTGGATAACGTGACCATGTCACTGAATCTTGAGACGACCTCAGGCATCCTGCAAAAAGGCGGGACCATTTTGCGTTCCTCGCGGACCAACGTAAAGAAGATTCCCGGGGGAATCGAGAAGTGCCTCGAGGTGATCGAGAAGAACAAGCTGGATGCCCTGATTGCTCTTGGCGGCGATGACACCCAATCGATCTCGCTGGCGCTCAGCGAGCGCGGCGTGAAGTGTGTCGGGGTTCCCAAGACGATCGACAACGATCTGAGCGGGACCGATGCATGTTTCGGCTTCGATACAGCGGTCAGCATTGCCACCGAGGCCGTCGACCGGCTGCACTCGACTGCGGAGGCTCACAACCGTGTTCTCGTCGTCGAGGTGATGGGCCGGGATGCGGGATGGATCGCCATCACGTCGGGTATTGCGGGCGGCGCGGATGCCATCCTGGTGCCTGAGGTTCCGATCGACATCGACGAGGTGTGCCGGCTCCTGAAATACCGTCACGATCACGGCAAAAAATTTGCCATTGTTGTCGTTGCCGAAGGCGCGCAGTTTCCTGAGAGTGGTCAGGCTACGCATGGAACCTCGGTGGACTCGTTCGGTCATGCCCGCCTGAGCGGTATCGGACAGACACTTGCTGAAGAAATAGAGAAGCGTACGAAGTACGAGACCCGCAGCGTGAACCTGGGGCATACGCAGCGTGGAGGAACCCCAACGGCCTACGACCGCATGCTGGCGACGCGCTATGGAGTAGCTGCAATCGACCTGGTTCATGCGGGCAAGTTTGGCCGCCTGGTCGTTCTCAAAGGCACGCAGATCTCAGATATCCCGCTGGCTGACGCCATTGCGAAGACGCGGACGATAAGCGCGGATCTGCTGGAGGTGATGAAGAGCCTTCAACCTCCAGTGGGTGCTGTTTAGTGATTGGTTATCAGTTATTTAGTGGTCAATAGCTAAAGGGCGGTGCTGAAGAATTCGGTTGAACGGGAGGGAAAAAGGGGGTACAAAGAGTGTGCCGGATTTAGCCGGACTCTTCCCATTTTCCTCCCGTTTTCTTCCGGCAGAATAGAGGCATCGACCGATGGCGCAGGTACAGATAGCACCCCGCGAGGTGATGGATATCCGACAGGCGTCGGACTACCTCGGTATCAGTGGAGATACGCTGTACCGTTATGCCTCGGAAGGATTTATCCCCGCATTCAAGTTGGGAAACCGTTGGCGCTTCAAAAAGACGCTGCTGGATGCCTGGATGGACGAGAAGAGCGGTGTAAAGCCACAGGCTCCCATCGTTGTAGCCCCCAAACAAAAGAAGCCGGCAGGCCGGGCCCGTTGATCCACGGTGGGATATTCCTGATCCCTATGAGATCGCTGAAGAATCCAATCCTCCCATGAAAGAAAAGATTCGTTGCACCTGGGCGCAAAGCGATCCGTTGATGCGCACATATCACGATGAGGAGTGGGGCGTCCCAGAGCACGACAGCCGTGCATTGTGGGAGAAGCTGATGCTCGACGGCTTCCAGGCCGGTCTCTCCTGGCTGATCGTTCTGCGCAAGCGGGATGCCTTCCGCAAGGCCTTCCATAACTTCGATCCCGAGAAGGTCGCAAAGATGAAGGAGGCCGATGTGAAGCGGCTCCTCGAAAACCCCGGGATCATCCGTTCGCGCGCCAAGATCGAAGCCACAATCGGTGGGGCGAAGGCTTACCTGAAGATGCGCGAAGAGGGCGAGGACTTCTCGAAGTTTGTCTGGACAATGGCAGGCGGCAAACCGATCCGGAATACGACAGGCAAGGTTCCCGCGAAGACGGAGTTCTCCGAAAAGATGTCCAAAGAGCTGAAGAAACGCGGATTCAAGTTCGTCGGCCCCGTAATCGTCTATGCCTGGCTGCAGGCCACCGGAGTTGTGGACGATCACGCGCCGTCCTGCTTCCGCAGCAGGAAAAAATAACGCATCTAGGTCGATTGCAGAGTGAGCACGGTCAACTCTGGCGGGCAGCCGAAACGGAAGGGAAGTCCAACGGCCCCGATTCCGCGGTTGACATAGAGCTGCATGGCGCCGAACTGAAAGTGGCCCATCACATATTTTTGCCCCATGGGGGGCAGGATCAGTGGGCCATAGAACGGAATTCGCACCTGGCCTCCGTGCGAGTGTCCTGAGAGCATCAGGTCCACCACTCCTCCGCGCGGATGCTTGACTACGGTATCGGCGTAGTCCGGCTCGTGGACCATCAGGATGACGGGGCCATCGGGCTTCTCCGGAATGGTGAGGTCAAGGTCCGGGTGGCTCGTCCCGGCATCGTCGGTGCCGCAGAGCCAGAAGCGCGACCCACCCCGCTCGATGGGGAGGTGCTCATTGACGAGGACAGGAATCTTCTGCGAGCGCAGGGCGCCGATTACCAGAGGAGCACTTACCCCAACATCATGATTTCCAAGGATGGTGTAGACCTGGGGGGTCTTCAGCGTGCTGAGAATCTCGGCGCAGCGATAGGCCGCGTGGCGGCTGTCGATGAAGGTCAGGGATCCGCGCGTGACGAAGTCCCCGGTCACCAGTACAAGGTCCGGAGCAAGGTCGTTGATACGGTGGACGACGTGCTCGAGGAAAAAGGGTTCCGTGAACTCGTCGAGATGAATATCCGAGATCTGAACGATGCGAAAGCCGTGAAACGCCGATGGCAGATTGGCGATACGGATCGTGGTCTGGACGATGTCGATCTCATGGCGAGCGACCTCGCCGGCGTAGAGAGCCACACCGGCGGCGGCAACGCCGGAGCCCAGGATGAATTTACGTCGTGAAAGGCGAGCCGGTGAGGATTCGCCTTGGGAAACGGACATATGTTCATGATAACGGCTCGCGGCGATGCGATACCACGCTGCAATGGCTCCTGGTTGAGTAAAAAGTTGAGTAAAATCAGAAGGATGAACTTTAGGGCGCGAAAGACAGCAGCGGCCCGGAAGATGAAGGCGGCCGGGGTGGACGGTCTGCTTGTAACTCATCTGCCGGACGTCCGCTACCTGTGCGGGTTTACCGGATCGAATGCGGCGCTGGTGCTGGCCGGCGGCGGCAAGGCAGTCCTGTTTACGGACGGCCGGTACACGGCGCAGGCGAAGGCCGAGGCACTCGGCACGCGGATCGTGATCGCGAAGAAGTCCGTGGCGACCGTGGCGTGCGAGTGGATGGTGGAGGCCGGGATCAGGCGGTGCGGCTTCGATGCTACCCAGATGACCGTTGCCGCGCTGGAGTCGATGCGCACGGCCGTTCCGGCAAAACAGCGCAGAGGAATGTTCGTGGCGGTCGATCCGCTGATTGCCCAGCTGCGCCAGGTGAAGGACGCCGACGAGATTCTCAGAATCCGCAGAGCGGCAAAGCTGGGGTGCGGGCTGTTCGACGATATGCTCGGATATCTCCGTCCGGGGCTCACCGAGATCGAGGTGGCGGCCACGCTGGAACACTCTGCAAGAATGGCCGGCGCCGAGGCCATGTCCTTTGAGACCATCGTGGCCAGCGGCGAACGCAGTGCGCTTCCACACGGGCGAGCCACCACAACCCGGTTGCCGAAGCGGGGCTTTGTCACCATGGACTTCGGCGTCGTGCTCGACGGCTACATGAGCGATATGACGCGCACCATCCACCTGGGCAAGGCGCGGTCCGAGGAGCGGGAAGTGTATGATGCGGTTCTGGAAGCGCAGGAGGCGGCAGTTCTGGCCGTGGCTCCGGGCGTGACTTCGGGCGAGATCGATGAAGCAGCGCGGAGCGTGCTTCGCCGTGCAGGACTCGACCAATGGTTTACCCACTCGACCGGTCACGGTGTGGGACTGGAGATTCATGAAGGCCCCAGGCTTGCGGCAAAGCAGACGCAACCGCTCGAGGCCGGGATGGTGATTACGATCGAGCCCGGAGCTTATATGCCGGGAAGGTTCGGTCTCAGGATAGAGGACATGGTTCTGGTGACGCCGAAAGGGCACGAAGTTCTGACCCCAAGCGTGAAAGCCTGGATCCAGCTGTAAAACAACGAGAGTGCCGCAACAGGCACAGGAGAGATGATGGACGGAACAAAGATGCAGGAGCTTCGCGAACTGGTCGAATTTCTAAAGGCGAACGAGATCGCCGAATTCGACATGGAACAGGCGGACCTGAAGGTGCGGATCAAGTTCGCGGGCGCTCCGGCTGCCTCCGGGATCGACCTGGCTCAGTTGAGCCGGCTCGTTGCTTCGGCTCCGGCTGCTACGCAAGTGGCAGCCCAGGCGGCGCCACTAGCCGCCGCTTCGCCTGCCGCAGAGGCCGGCGAAAAGCTTCACGAGGTGAAGTCTCCCATCGTGGGCACGTTCTACGAATCGCCCGCTCCCGGAGCATCACCCTTCGTTCAGATCGGCGATCAGGTTGAGATGGGTCAGGTGCTTTGCATCGTCGAGGCGATGAAGCTGATGAACGAGATCGAATCTGATGTCGCCGGCGAGGTAGTTCGTAGGATCGCTTCCAGCGGCCAGCCCGTCGAGTACGGCCAGCCGCTGTTCGAGATCCGGCCACGATAAGAGCGTGACCGCGTTTCACTCGCGGTCTCACCGAGATGGAGTTCTACGGAAGGCATCTGGAGTTATGTTTCGAAAGGTATTGATTGCAAATCGTGGGGAGATCGCGCTGCGCGTCATCAGCGCGTGCAAGGAGATGGGCATCCGCACGGTTGCGGTGTACAGCGAGGCCGACCGGAACTCGCTGCATGTGAAGTTTGCCGATGAGGCTATCTGCATCGGGCCGCCGCGCTCGGCTGAAAGCTATTTGAATGTCCCCGCAGTCATCTCTGCGGCCGAGATCGCCGATGTGGACGCGATTCACCCCGGCTATGGCCTGTTGAGCGAGAATGCGAACTTCGCCGAGGTGTGCCGCGCCTCGAATATCAAGTTCATCGGGCCTCCGCCCGAGGTCACCCGCATGATGGGCGAAAAGTCCACGGCGCGACAGACCATGAAGAAGGCCAAGGTTCCCATCCTCCCTGGCTCCGACGGCATCATCGCCAGCGAGGGCGAAGCTCTGGAGTGGGCCAAGAGTGTTGGCTATCCGGTCATTCTCAAGGCCGTCGCCGGTGGAGGTGGACGTGGCATGCGCATCTGCCGCACCCCGGATGAGTTACCCGGGCTCTACAACCAGGCTTCGACCGAGGCGGCCAACGCCTTCGGCAACGGCGACCTCTACATGGAGAAGTTCATCGAGCGGCCGCGTCACATCGAGTTTCAGGTGTTGGCCGATGAGCATGGCAATGTGATGTCGCTGGGCGAGCGAGAATGCTCCATCCAGCGTCGCCATCAGAAGCTGATCGAAGAGGCTCCGAGCCTGCAGATCACTCCCAAGCTACGCGAGGAGTTG
>DATHJA010000045.1:0-2862 GCA_035316475.1 Edaphobacter sp.
CGGGAGCGAATGCCGCCCCGCCCAGCAGAAGGATGCCGGCCGCGAGCGCGCGATGGAACCAGGCATCCCCGGGAAGGTACGGGACCAGGCCGGGAAAGAGGCTGATCAAAAATGGCGTAAGCAGGCAGTGGACAAGGCAGATGCCTGAAGCTGTAGCACCGGCGAGGTCGGCATGACTGCGCAGGTGCGCCTGCGATGAGTGCGAGAGAGAGCCCATCGGTTTATTCCTTGTGTGATTGATTTGTTTCTAGACAAGCATCGACAAATGCGGGACGAGCAACGACTGGGCGTGCTCGTCCCGGATTGTGATTAGAAGCTGTAGCTGATCTCTCCTGTGATCGCGCGCGGGGTGACATAGTGCGTTCCCGAGAACGTCGACAGGAAGTTATAGAGAGCGTACTTGTTGGTCACGTTTACGGCGGTTACGCGCAGGCCAACCTTGTGCTTGTCTCCATGGAAGAGGTTGTCCTCGCCCAGTGCTATATCGAAGAGGCTGCGCTGCTGGACACGGGGCGGATTGTGGTCGTCGTTTTCTGTTCCCGCTCCGGGAATGTGCAGCAGGCTCGAGGTCAGCTGTGAGGCTGGGCAGAGGCCCGGAAGTGCCGATGTAGGAGTGGCCGCAACTCCGCCGCAGGCAAGACCGGCCTGGAACTGCTGGTCTGCGGTCAGGCTGGTCAGGCTGATTGCCGGCTGGCCATTGATCGTGAGCGGATTTCCATTGCTGTCGAAGGAGAAGTCCGCGCATCCGCTATTGGGATCGGTGACGTTGTAGCAGGGAGTAGCGCCTGCGACCAGGCCGCTGTCAAAACGCCAGTTGAAGCCGAACCATGTGCTCTTGCGGAAGGGCAGAGCGTACTGCAGGTGTGTGGTCTGGTTGAAGCGCTCGTCGTGATCGATGCGGAAGGGGAAGTTCGAGCCGGGCGTTCCCGGGGTTGAGCCAACGCCGCCAACCTGCGGGTTGAAGAAGCGGGCCGCGACCGAAGACATGACGACGAAGGCGCTGATGCCGTGCGTCTCCGGTACATTGGCGCGCAGGGCGAAGCCGGGGATCTTCGAGTTCTTCCAGGCGATGGGAAAAGTGATAGGTGTGGCGCCGAAGACCGAGAAGTCGTAGGCGTTGTGGGTGTACTTCCAGATGTACTCGGCGCTGACGACGAGATGCCTGCTGAAGGCCTGCTGGAAGCCGGCGTGGAACTCGTTGCGCATGCCGGGGTTGAAGGGCGCGGCCGTGCAGGGGCCGAGGGTCTCGAAGATTCCCTGGATGACGGGGTCGTAGCAGCCGTTGACCGAGAGCACGAGGTTCTCGTTGAAGGGAGTCTCCTGCACGCGAGCGTAGGAGACGCGGAGGACGGTGTTCGTCTGCTTGATGTTGTAGGAGAGGCCGACGCGCGGCTCGACCATGCGCTGAATCGCGAGGCCATTGTAGAGATCGCCGCGGATGCCGAGGTTCAGCAGCCAGGGGCCTTTGGTGATCTGGTCCTGCGCGTAGAGGGCAAGCTGTTTGACGTCGGTTCGTCCGTGCCAGGAGTAATTGCTTCCGCCACGTGTGAGGTCATGGGGGAGCAGGACAGGATTGAAGGCGTCATTAGCGGTAAGCCCTGCTCCAGCGCACTGTTCCGGATCGCTGAAGCCGTTGACCGGGTTGCCGTCTGCATCGACGCAGGGAGCATTCAGTGCAGGGTCGATCAAGCCGGTGCTCAGATTCTCGCGAAGGAAGGTCTGCTGGTATACGCCGCCAATCTTCACGTTGTGAATGCCTTTGACCCATGAAACATCGGAACGGATACCGGTGTTCATCAGGGTACGGTACTGCTGCACGGTCTCCTGCTGGATGGGGCCGAGATCGGCCAGAGGATTGTTGCTGGGGATGTAGTTATAAGCGTCGCGGCGGATGTAGGCGCCGAAGTTGAGTACGGTGTTCTGGTTGATCAGGTGCGTCCAGGTCGGCGCGACGTTGAAGGTCTCGATCTTCGAGCGCTGATCGGCAGCACCAACGGAGTTTCCGAACTGGTCGGAGACGTTCATCGTGTCGTAGGAGTTGGGGGTCTGGAACCAGGAGCGGGTGTACTGCAGGTTGGTGTGGAGCGAGTCGGCATCCGTGAGCTGAAAATCGACGCGATCGAAGACGTTTTGTTGATTTCCCTTGTCGTGCAGAGTCTGGAACTCGGGGCCATCGAGGAAGCGCCCGGAGTTCATGCCGTTGGCCGCCAGGAAGTTACCCCAGCGCTGACCCCCGTAGGCCACGTTGCCGTCGACGCTGGCGGTTCCGAAGGTTCCGTAATCGAAGGCGATCGAGCCATGCGGCGAAGTGACGCCCTGGCCGGAGCGAGTCGTCGCCTTGATGATGAGGCTGGTCTTGTCGCCGTACTCAGCTGGCGGCGCTCCACCGATGACCTCAAGCGACTGGACCGCGTCTGACGGAAGCTGGTTGGAGAAGACTTTGCTCTGCTGGTCGGTGATGGGCTGGCCGTCGACCGAGAACGAGTTCTCCGCGTGATCGCCGAGCCCATGGAAGAGGCCGTTGGAGTCAGCAGCTACACCCGGGGCCGAGAGCGTAACGATTGAGCTCAGTGAGGAAGATTGGCTCTCGAGCGGCATATGGTCAATCACTGCGCGATCGACGTCGGTGTGAAAGGTCGAATCATTTTCGATGAGGTCGGCACCGCTCTCTACCGTAACCGTCGTCGAGGATCCGGCAAGGGTGAGCTGAATGGGAAGGACGACCGGAACGATGGCGTTGATATCGACGGACTTTGTCGCGGCTCCGAAGCCCTCCGCAATTACATTGACGCGATAGGGATTGAATGGAACGTTATAGAAACGAAACTGTCCGGAGCTATCGCTTATCGCCGTGCGGGTGTA
>DATHJA010000046.1:0-6572 GCA_035316475.1 Edaphobacter sp.
AGGCCTGGGTGACGAAGCCCGTGGCGCTCGCCGTCAGATGCCACGCTCCGGCAGAGGGAAGCGAAAGCGCGAACCTCCCATGCTCGTCGGCGTCCACGCCGATCCCGGACGAGGCCCCGCCTCCAGGGAAGAACCGGCTCACGGGCCTTCCCTGGGTAGCAGGCGTTGCATTCAGATGTGCATGGGGCACTGGAGCCTCATCCACGCCGCTCATCACCACCCCCGTAATCTGATAGACAGGGGCAGCAGCGGGATCGGCCACCGCCGTCGCGCCACAAAAGCAGGCGGCTAAAAAGACCATCAGGCCGAACAGGCGCGTCACAAGCGCATCTCCGTATCCAGAACCTCGTCCAGATCGACTGTCGACTTGGTTCCTTGCGTGACCGTCACGTTGTGAACATACGTCGCAAAAGGAGCCAGCGCCTTCGGATCGTGAAAATCGGCCATATACCGGCTCTCAAAGCAGATCACCTGATAGCTTCCCGGTGGCAGAGCAGGGAAGTTGAAGCTGCCATCCATCCCGCTCCGTAGCGAGTAGAAGGGAACTGCGCTCGGCGCATTCGGAACCACGTAGATCCAGGCCGACGCCGGAATGCTGTTTCGTTTCGCCGTCCCCTGCAACCCTCCCATCAGATTGCTCACCGTAATCACCACCGGCGAGCTGCCCGCACCCGCGGCGACGGTCATATTCTGTTGAAGAAGGTCGTTCGTGCCATAGTTGGCCGACTTCACATACCACTGGCCGGTATTGCGCGCGCTCAGACGATACGTACCCGGAACCGGACGCAGATAAGCCCCTCCTCCAGCGCCTCCGCCCATAACCCAGAACGAAGTGAGGGAGCCTATCTGATTCGCCTGCACGCTCTGTAACTGCAGGCCAAGCTGTTGCCCGGTCGGAGGCGTCTTATCAGACGTAGACTCCGGGTCAACGAGAACCTGGATCGGAATTGGAGCAACCGACGCAAGCCGCAGGACCACACCGGAGATGTCATGGCCAGCTACCGTCACCGATGCCTCGCCATACTCCGTACTTCCATCGCGGGCCAGACTGGCGATCAGGGTATAGGTCCCCGAAGGCAGCGCAATCCGTCTCTCATCCCCATCCGGTCCACCGCGAAGCATCGCTACCGGAAAGACCGTCCCATCGCTCGACCGTGCAAGGAGCATCGGAAAGTTATGCTCCTCCGGCGTCTCAAACCGGACCCCGACCATATAAGTACGGCTGACCACAGGATGCAGGTCAAAACGCTCTTCCATCCCGCTGCTCATATGGATGGTGCTGTCCTCTCCCGCCGAGCCCGGTGTAGGAGTCACAAAGGGCAGAACGGCACTGGATGATCCTCCGCCTTGTGGCGAGAAGTTCGTCGCAATGCGATAGTCTCCCGGTGGAACCGTCAGCCGGAACTCGCCTCGGGAGTTGGTCATACCCTGGCCGATCGAGGCCCACTGACGACCCGCTTCACTGTAGTTACTCCGCTGCGCCGAGACCATGACATGGGGCAGCGGCGTCCCATCCGATCCTGTCAGCGTGCCCGTCAGCAACGCCTCAGGGTAGAGCCGGGCAACAATCGGCGCCCCAAGATCGCCCACGCGAAGGATCTTCGTCGTGACGCCCATCTCCGGGCTGAAGTAGAACCCTGGCTTCCGCACCTCGAGCACCGCAGAGTTCGTCGCCACAAACTGGTCGAACTCGAACTTGCCCTCGTGGTCGGTAAGCATCTCGCGGTCGTTCAGGCGAACCAGCGCACGAGAGACGGGAACTCCACTGGATGCATTCAGCACCACGCCCGTAACCGTCGAATCGGAGGAAGACGAAGCCGACGGAGGAGATGGGCTCAGCCCGCCAACAACCTGCGCCGTCACGGGAAGAACGACTCCGACAAGGACAACGACCAGGAGAAACCTCGACAAAATTCGATCAGGCAACAAAGGAAACGCTCTCGCGGAATGGACGGTCGCGGATACAAATAGTGAGACACCAGACACCCCACAATTGTGCCGGCCCTCTAAGATACCGTAGACCAAAGCAGGAGCTTCGCACCAGCAAGGACCCGACCTCATAGAAGTTCAGTAGTTTGACCTGCGAGACGCAATGTCCGATAACACATATTATGTATAGTTAGCTTTGTAAGCGCGGGGTTGAAGTATTCGGCTCGTGCAAAGTTGAAAATGCCCCACTACCCTTTCGAAGAAGTTCGGGAGGCCGAAGACCTAGTAAATTGATTCTGTCGAAAGGGGCGCAACATGCCTGTTTCTAGCGTCCAAAACTAGGTGAAAATTCTCACGCGCATTGGCCTTTGGCTCGGCTGCTTACTCATCGCTGTCGCCCTCTTCAGTCTGCTTTTTATACGGTTTTCCAGCCCGGGCGGTGACGTGATATGGGGGGTCTACATATGGGTCTACCGCATCACTATGATGTTTGCGCTGCCGGTCTGGTTCTTGTACCTACCCCTCACCGTAAAGCTAAAGGATGCCGAGGATAGCCGAATCTGGATCCTTCTAGTAAGTGGATCTCTGATCGGGCCTTTATCCCTCACAATATGGTGTCTCATCCTTCAGCTACGAGGCGGTGATGCTCGTGCTATCTGGCAGGGCGACCCTCTCGCTGGAAGCACTGCCGTGTATATGATCTTCGCGTCGGTAGTGGGCTTTCTTGCAACTGCGATCTATGGAATTTCCTTGAAGGTTATTTATCGTCTGACCACAGTCGATAAGGAGAGATTCACTTGAACGCTTGGACTGTTGCCAGATTGATGCGCACTTCACATACCAGGAAAGCCGACTCTAATTTTTAGCAACCTCCCTTTGTTACTATCGACCTGAGGCCCTCCCATCCCTTCATGAGAATTGTTCAGGCGGTCTTTGGCGTCTTTCATCACTTCGAACTCGCTCGCGAGCTGGAACGCCGCGGACACCTTTCAGTCATCTACTCCACCTTCCCCTGGCGGCGGCTTGAACGGGAAGGCCTGCCTCACTCCAAGGTTCAAACCTTCCCCTGGATCCACACTCCGGAGTTCCTTCTCCAGAGATTCCGTATCGGCGGCCGCTGGATCTCCGACCAGCTTGGCTACGCCAACGCTCTCGCCTTCGACGAGTGGACCCTACGCCGGATCCCTTCCTGCGATGCCTTCATCGCTCTCTCTGGATCCGGCCTCAAGACCGGCCGGAAGGTCCAGCGCGAGGGCGGCATCTTCATCTGCGATCGCGGATCTTCGCACCAGCGCTACCAGGAACGAATCGTCACCGACGAGTACCGCCGATGGGGTGTCAGCCTCCCCGTCTCCGACGAGCGGGACACCATCCGCGAGGAGAAGATCTACGAGGACGCCGATCTGATCACCGTCCCCTCCGGCTTCGCCGCGCGCTCCTTCCTCGAGATGGGCATCCCCGCCGAGAAGATGCGCACGATCCCCTACGGTGTCCGGCTCGAGCGTTTCCGTCCCACCGGCGAGCCCCCCGATTCCAAAGACCGCTTCGAGGTCCTCTTCGCCGGCGGCGTCAGCCTCCGGAAAGGAGTTCCCTACCTGCTCGAAGCCTTCGCCAAGCTCCAACATCCCGCCAAGCGGCTCCGCGTAGCAGGTGCCATCCGCCCGGACTTTGAAGCTGTACTTGCGCGGCTGCCGCAGGAAAACGTAGAGTTCCTCGGCTCCGTCCCCCAGGACAGGATGATCGAGCTGATGAGCACCAGCCACGTCATGGTCCTTCCCAGCATCGAGGAGGGGCTTGCACTGGTTCAGGGCCAGGCGATGGCCTGCGGCTGCCCGGTCATCGCCTCCACCAACACCGGCTCCGAAGACCTCTATACCGATGGGGTCGAAGGCTTCATCGTACCCATCCGCGACCCCGCCGCGATGACCCAGCGAATGCAGCAGATCGCCGACGATCCCGCGCTTCGGCAACGGATGAGCGAGGCCTCCCTGAGCCGGGTCAAGTCACTCGGCGGATGGAAAGACTATGGCGATCAGTGGGAACGCTTGGTCTCGGAAGCGACAAACCAGGTATCTGCAACGAAATAGATGATTTCCTTGAAGTCTTTCTCGAAGAAAGATGTAATGCGGAAGTCGAAGTTATCGAATCAAGCTTCTGACTCTAAATAAGTAATCCATCATCGCTTCGCCCACCACCCACGAAGTGAACAATCTCCAGCCGGTCGTTTTCCGCCAAAGGAGTCTCAGCCCACTTCGCCCGCAAGGCAATCTCTCCGTTATGCTCGACCGCTACACGGTCTCCCTTCAGGCCCAGTTCCCTTACTACCAGGTCCTCCAGGTTCGCCTGCTCCGGGAGTGAAGCGAAGACTCGTGGCTGACCGTTTAAAACAAGCGTGAGTGGCATGTCTAAAGGTTAGCAGGAGTCTTCCCTACTCAGGCCGCCCTCTGCACTCCAGGACTCCCCGCATACTCCTCGAAGACCTCCCGGCCTCTTCGCCGCAGGATGCCGACAGCCTCAGTCGGTGCGGTAGTCAGATCATTCAGGCAGGTCCGGCAGCTCGCCAGATATTCGGCAGCACTGCAAAGAACCTGCAAAGCTGCCCCATAGTCCATCCCCACCGCTGCCCGATCGAAGCTTTGAATCTCTGTCATCCAGTACCCCTCGTTCCCTCTATCGGCCCGAAACTCTCTCCCTTAAACCGGCCTCTACCGCAGCGGCCATAGATGGTTCAGAGGACCGTTTCCGTAGCCCAGCGGAACCGCCCGCCGAATCGCCTCAGCGACGTAGTGCTTGGCTCCGTGCGCCGCCTCTCGTGCTCCATCCCCCAGCACCAGCCGGCTAAGCAGAGCGCTTGAAAGAGCGCAGCCGGTCCCATGCGTCGATCTGCTCTCGATCCGCTCGCCGGCCAGCCACTCCGGCTCTCCTCCCGCTGCCAGCAGAAGATCATCTGGACGCTCAAGATGGCCTCCTGTCGCCAGGACATTAAGCCCCGGATAGAGCCTCGCCAGCGCTCGGCTGGCTGAAACAACATCCTGCGGCGTCGCGACCTCGAATCCGGAGAGCAGACCAAGCTCGTCCAGATTTGGCGTGACCCAGCTCGCCAGCGGAAGCAGCCTCTCCCGCAGGAGCGCGATTCCCTCCAGAGACAGCAGTTCCCTCCCCGAGCTCGAGCAGATGACAGGATCGAGAATGATGGGTGCCTCGGGCGAGAGTTCCTGGAGCCTCTCCACATACTCCGAGACGACAGTCACAATCTCCGGCGTGGCCAACATTCCCAACTTCACTCCTGCCGCTGGAAGGTCGGCGTGGAGACAGTCGAGGGTCTCCCGCAGCGTCTCCGGCCGCACAGGTTCGCTCCGGCGGACGCCCTGCGTCGATTGCACCGTGAAGCTGGTGATCGCGGAGATCCCGAAAAGGCCGTGCGCGGCGAAGACCATCAGGTCCGCAGTGACTCCTGCTCCGGAGGAAGGGTCGAAACCGGCGATAGAGAGGACAGTCTGCATGAATCAGGGATGACGCGGGGCTGAAGAGGATTCGGAGGGCTTCCGGAGCCAATTTCAGCGTTTTTCTAATATTTTTCTAAAAAGCACAATTTCGGCGGTTCCTCCCGGAATGGCCGGATTTTTGGCCAAAAACAGGAAGAATCGGCCCTGAAACCGCGCCCCGAACTCCGGATCCCATTAGCATATTCCATCTTAAGCCGGCAAGCCTTATTTTATCGTAACTCCGTGTTGCTGATTGACTTAGCAAATTTGCGCCCGGAAAATATAGAGATGGAGGTGGCATGAAGATCTTTTCTACGAAGATGGGTGACAGAAAGATACCATCGCGGAGTGGAGCTGCCATCGCAACCTTGTTTGTGGCGCTTGGAGTCTCCGCGTCGGCAAACGATCCCGGCACACCGATTGCACCGCCTACGACTACTCCGGTGAAGAAGAGTGTGGAGACGAAACCGGCACCGGCGCAGCAAAGCAAGGTGCGTCGGTGGTTTCAGATCGGCACGGCATCCTGGTACGGCCGATACTTCCAGGGCAAGCAAACCGCTAATGGTGAGTCCTACGATATGAACGCCCTCACCTGCGCTCACCGCAGCCTTCCCCTTGGAACCTGGCTGCGCGTAACCAACCTCAGGAACCGCAAGTCCATCTTTGTGCGGGTCAATGACCGCGGCCCTCTTCCGGAGGACCGCATCGTCGACCTCTCTTACGGAGCCGCGAAGGCTGTGGGCATCACTGGCCTGGGCAAGGTCAAGCTCGAAAAGCTCCGCCCCGGCGACCCGGAGATGGCAAAGCAGCTGATCGCGCAGCTCCACACGCCGGTCGCCCTCGGCGGGATGTAGCTCACACTTCCCTTTTGTGTCCTCACGGCTTCAGTCTGGTTCCGGTCTTCCTGGCTCTCGGCTAGACTGAAGCTGTGGACGCTCCCGTAAAACTCCTCGCCCCCGAAGACCGCCTTGCGGTCGCGCTCGACGTCCCTGACGCCGCGGCGGCCCTCGCTCTGGTCGACCGGCTGGAGGGCAGCTGCCGCTGGCTCAAGGTCGGCATGGAGCTTTACTACGCCGCCGGCAATGCTCTGGTAGAGGCTCTTCGGAGCCGAGGCTACCGCATCTTTCTCGACCTCAAGCTTCACGACATCCCCAACAC
>DATHJA010000047.1:0-3539 GCA_035316475.1 Edaphobacter sp.
TCTTTTCTGTACACCCGCACGTAATCCACAAGCATGCTCTGGGGAAACACTGTCGTGTCATCCGGGTAACCGGGCCACTCTCCGCCAACCGCAACATTCAGAATCAGAAAGAACGGATGATCGTAGACCCACTTCGTTCCCGGCGGAAGATCCTTCGGGGTTCGCTCCACGATCAGCCTGTCATCCAGATAAAACCGGATGCGCTCCGGCTCCCACTCCACTGCATACACGTGGAAGTCCGTGTTGACGGCCTCACCCGCGGGAAGCTCGTAAGGCGCGGAGATGCCCTTCGCTCCGCTGTATCCCGGACCATGCAGTGTGCTGTAGACATGTCCCGCCTCTCCGATGTTCTCCATCACATCGATCTCACCGCAACCGGGCCATCTTTCCGCGTCGTTATTTGCTCCCAGCATCCAGAAGGCAGGCCAGATGCCCTTTCCCAGCGGAAGCTTCATCCGTGCCTCGAATCTTCCGTAAGCCTGCTCGAACTGTCCTTTTGTGGTGAGCCGGGCTGAGGTATATGGCCTGGTGATGCCATCCAGCCCGATATATTTCTCCCGGATCGCGGTGATGACGAGATTGCCGCCGCGCTGCTGCACGTTTTCGAGTCGCGACGTATAGCTCTCGAGCTCCTTGTTGCCCCATCCACCTCCGCCGGTATCGTAGATCCACTTGGCCAGGTTGGGTGGAGACCCGTCCACACCATTGAACTCATCGCTCCATAACAGCTTCCATGGAGATTTTTCCGCGGAGGCCGGAGCTCCTGCCAAGCGCGCAACACATATCAGCCCTAACAATGCTGCAGCTCCGCATCTGGCGATCCTCCATCTCGTCTTCATGGCACCCGCCTGAGCGTCAGGTTCATCTTAGTGTCGATTGGCTTCAGATTTCGATCGAGCTGCACAAGCGCCGCTCCGTTTTCCTTCAGCAGATAGGACTGCGTCTGCGATGGCTGGTCTGGATTGAGCTGATAGACCGTGGCATTCGGATCCGTCGCGCTTCCCTTCAGCACCGTCCACAGGCCGCGGTCGCTGTAGGCCATGTCGCCGTTCCGTGTGCCGCGATAGGTTCGGGTCTCGACGTAAAAAGCGTCGGACGTATCGAACCTCCCCTTCGCGTAAAGCTTCAGCTCGGTATCCAGTCCACTGCAATCGGCGCAGGGCAATCTTCCCTTGTAATCCCCTGTCAGCACGGCCTCTCCTGCCGCAGGCGCGCCGGACGCAACCTGCACACGAACGGAAAAACGAGAGGTCACGGGAACTCCGGCGTTCTTCTTATTCTCTAACTCGAAGGTGAGCAGCAGAACGGTCTGGCCGACCTTCGCCGCGTTGTAGCGGAACTGCTGAGTCCCTTCCCCCTTCTTCGCGCCCTCGCCCTTACCAGGAATCAGCGAATCGCCTTGTGAGCTCAGCGGAGCGTCTCGATCGAGATGCGAGACCCACTTGTATTGGCCCGGCAACGTGGAAGGCAGCTCGACGAGAAGCGTATCCCCCAGGTTCAGCAGCACGGAGGTATGGTTGTCCGCCTCCTGCAGCGTCACCGTCTTGGCCTCGGCCATCACCGAGCAGACAAAGAGCATCGCCAGAAAAACATCGCGCACAACGCGCATTCCCGACCTCCACCAACCTGCACAGCCATCCTACCCTGAGTTTGCCTATCGGTCTCGAGGATCGCTGCTGCGTTTACGCCACACCGCCTTTACCTTCTTCCGCCACCGCTCGTCCAGCGCAACAAGCTCCCAGTCAACCTCCGGGGAGAGATAACGCAACACCACCTCGGTCGCCGGATGCACGCGCAGCGCTGGCGCCACCAGGTAAAGCTTCGGCGACTGCCGTGCGAGCACAATACCGCCAAAGTACCCTACCCTCTGGAGCTCCCCCGGCACACCTGCCTCGGTGCGCAGGTGATGCCAGCGCACGCGAATCCAGTAGTCCAGCCCCTGCAAAGCCAGATGAAGATCCTCGTCCGCCTTCAGCTCGATCACTGCGAGGCGGCCATCACGCAGAACTCCCAGCAGGTCCAGCATGCCGCGGTCTCCGGCGACAAAGGCAGGAACCTGCGTGTAGACATGGCTAGGATCGAGATGCGCATCGAATGGTTCGAGGTCCTGGCGAAGCACACTCTCGAGCCAGCGCTCAGGCTGCATGCGGAAGAGAGGATCGCGCCGGTCGCCCTCTGCGTGCCTGCGTTCAAACAGCCGCTCGACCAGCTCACGCAGAGCATCCTCGTTGTCCGCGGTGAGAGCCGTCTCACTCGGACCAGCCCCGAAGGTGATCTCCTCCCGCACGTTGAAGGAGTTGCCGGCATAGCCTGCGCGAATCCTCGCGAACTCAAGACCATGAAGCAGAAAAGCAATCTCCGCTCCGCTACCTACGATCGACTCGACGCGCGGACGCATAGATTCGGGCACAAGCGACATCACGCGAGCTGCCGCGTCCGCGAAGCGCTCGCGCACGGCCTTCTCGTTGGGTGCATGGACAAGGCGCGTCGTGACGTTGCCGGTATCGGCTGCCTCTCGCTGCTCGAACTCTTCGGTGCCGCCATCCAGCTCCCAGAGCTCCCACTGGGCCGCGCGCCCGTTTAGCCACGCCATGCGCGAGGCCGTAAGAATTCCTGCTCCCCGCGGGACAATCACCTTCAACCCCTGCCACACGCGCCGTCCGTCACCGGTCGAGCGACAGTGTTCTAGCCAGAGGATGCCGATGGTCAGAATGCCGTCGATCGTACTCAGTGTCTCCTCGGGATTCACCGCGATCACGGCCCAGGCACGCTGCCCCTGCACCAGCGATCCGCGGGCATACGCCGGGCCGAAGCTCTTTTCCAGGTCCATCGCGGTCCGCAGCCCTTCAGGTTTCCATTCGGGGAAGGCTCGCACAAGGACGCGCTCGAGCACACGAAGATACTTCACTCTCGTCGCCTCACGCGTCGATGGAGTCCTCCGGTCGCGCTCCGCAACGATCTCCAGCGTCTGCGGCTTCGTCTGTCCGAAGCGCAGCACGGATAGACGAAGCGAGCCCTTCCGCTCCTCCGCCGCGACCACGCGCCGCACCAGATTGGCATCTTCGCTCCATATCTGCACCGTGCAGCGGTCATGTTCCTTCGAGATGCTGTACTTCGCCGAGCGCATGTCGAAGATCACCCGGCCCTCTTCCACCACGACCGCATGCGGAAAACGGGCGAAAAAATCCTCGATGGCCCTCGACACCACGTCCGGCGGTTGCTCATCGACCGGCCTGCGCGCCCTACCGGGCGAACCGGCCCCTGCTCCTCGAGTGAAAGGCATAGCCGAACGCTAACACACCCCTCAGAGCTGCATCTGGAAGTGAAAGTCGCTGATGCGAAGGCCCTGGCGAAAGTAAAACGCGTGAGCCGCCTGCCGATGCGTTCCTGAATCCAGCGAGAACGTCTCGCATCCCTCTTCACGGGCAAGCGCAATCAGCCAGGAGATCATCTGTTCGCCGAAGCCTCGCGAGCGCATCGCCTCATCGGTGACAAGATCGTCGACATAAAACGTTCTCCCGCTCCAGAGAACGTTCATC
>DATHJA010000048.1:0-3033 GCA_035316475.1 Edaphobacter sp.
CACCGCGCCCGCCGACAACAATGCCGACTACTTCTGCGACGGACTCACCGAAGAGATCATCACCGATCTATCCAGCGTGCGCGCCCTGCGCATCATCTGCCGCTCCTCCGCCATGCAGTTGAAAGGCACACACGACTCTCCACGCAAGATCGCCAGCGACCTCAACGTCCGCTACGTACTCGAGGGATCGGTCCGGCTCAACAACGTCTCTCGCGACGGCAAGTCCAACATCCGCGTCACCGCCCAGCTCATCGACCCCGAAAGCCAATCCCTCCTCTGGGCCGACAAGTACAACGGAACCCTCGACGACGTCTTCGCCATCCAGGAAAACATCTCGCGTCAGATCGTCTCCGCTCTCAAGATCAAGCTCACTCCAGCCGAGGATCAACTTATGCATGAGAGGCCGCTTCCCGATGCAGAGGCTTACCGCTATTACCTGATGGCGAAGCACGAGATCCTCAATTACACAGAGGAAGCTCTCGCCCGCGCGCTCGAGTACCTCGAGACCGGAGAAGGCATCGTCGGCCAGAATGCTCTTCTGCTCGCCGCCAAGGGACAGGTCTACTGGCAGTACATCAACGCCGGAATCTCCTCCGACACCACCTACCTCAACAAGGCCCGCGACTGCGCCATTCAGGCTCTTGCCCTCGATCCCAACTCCGCCCACGCCCATCGCCTCCTCGGCCTCATCAGCGTGCAGGAAGGCGACAGCCAGCGGGCAGTCCATCTGCTCAAGCGCGCCATCGCCACCGACCCTAACGACTCCGACACCCTCAGCTGGTACTCGGCCGTCTGCGGCCTCAGCGGAAAAGCCCACGCCGCCATGCCGCTGGCCCGCCGCATCCTCGAGATCGACCCCCTCACCCCCGTCTACCGCTTCATCCCCGGCCTGCTCTCGCTCATGGGTGGCGAGTTCACCGACGCCCTACCGTCCTTCGAAGACGCCATCCGCCTCGATTCCTCCAACACCATGCTGCTCTGGTGCCGCGGCCAGATCCTCGCCATCCTGGGCCGCAACCAGGAGGCGATCGAGCAGTTCCGCGCCATCCAGCAGATCGATCCCGCCCACTACTTCTCTCAGTTAGGCGCCGTCATGCAGGCCGCCCTCATCAACGACCGCCAGGCCCTCGATCAGGCCGCCACCGACGAGCTGCTCCAGATCTCCGCGCACGACCCGCACTACTCCTGGAACCTCGCCCAGTGCTACGCCCTCGTCGGAGACACCCCCAAAGCACTCACCTGGATTGAGACCGCCATGAGCAAGGGCTTCATCAACTACCCCATGGTCAGCCGCTGGGACCCTCTGCTCGCCCCCATCCGCAAAGCTCCCCAGTTCGACGATCTCGTCGACCGCCTCCGCGACCGCTGGGAGAACTTCGAAGTCTAGTCGAACGCATCACGCGAAATTCATCGCGCAGCAATCATCCCTGTCCTCACAAAGTTGACTCGCTCTTAAACCAGCAGGGATACTTAAACTTGCACTCCCTAAATTCGCCTTTCAGGATCAAACCGTGTCAAACATTCTTGAGCATCTTCCATCCGGCCAGAAGGTTGGTATTGCGTTTTCGGGCGGCCTGGACACCAGCGCCGCTCTCCACTGGATGAAGATCAAGGGCGCCATCCCCTACGCGTACACGGCCAACCTCGGCCAGCCCGATGAATCCGACTACGACGCCATCCCCCGCAAGGCCCTCGAGTACGGTGCCGAAAAGGCGCGTCTCATCGACTGCCGCCCCCAACTCGTCGCCGAAGGAATCGCTGCCCTCCAGTGCGGCGCCTTCCACATCACCACCGCCGGAGTCACTTACTTCAACACCACTCCCATCGGTCGAGCGGTCACCGGAACCATGCTCGTTGCCGCCATGAAAGAGGATGACGTCAGCATCTGGGGCGACGGCAGCACCTACAAGGGCAACGACATCGAGCGCTTCTACCGCTACGGCCTCCTCGTCAACCCCGACCTCAAGATCTACAAGCCCTGGCTCGACGACGCCTTCATCAACGAGCTCGGCGGCCGTGCCGAAATGTCCGAGTTCATGCGCCAGTCCGGTTTCGAGTACAAGATGTCCGCCGAAAAGGCCTACTCCACCGACTCCAACATCCTCGGCGCCACCCACGAAGCCAAAGACCTCGAGCACCTCAACAGCAGCGTCAAGATCGTCGTCCCCATCATGGGAACCGCCTTCTGGCGCGACGACGTCGAAGTCAAGCGCGAAGAGGTCACCGTCCGCTTTGAAGAAGGCTGGCCCGTCGCCCTCAACGGCACCCCCTTCCACGACTCCGTCGAGCTTCTCCTTGAGGCCAACCGCATCGGCGGACGTCACGGCCTCGGCATGAGCGATCAGATCGAGAATCGCATCATCGAGGCCAAGAGCCGCGGCATCTACGAATCCCCCGGCCTAGCCCTGCTCTACATCGCCTACGAGCGCCTCATCACCGGCATCCACAACGAGGACACCATCGAGCTGTATCGCGAAAACGGCCGCAAGCTCGGACGCCTGCTCTATCAGGGCCGCTGGTTCGATCCACAGTCCATCATGTTGCGTGAGAGCGCCCAGCGCTGGGTCGCCAAGGCTATCACCGGCGAAGTCACCCTCGAGCTCCGCCGCGGCAACGACTACTCCATCCTTAACACCGAGTCGCCCAACCTCACCTTCAAGCCCGAGCGCCTCACCATGGAAAAGGGCGAATCCACCTTCTCCCCCCGCGACCGTATCGGCCAGCTCACCATGCGCAACCTCGACATCATCGACACCCGCGAAAAGCTCCTCACCTACGCCCGGGCCGGCCTCATCAATCTGGGCAAAGGCATCAACGTCCCTCAGCTCACCAGCGAAGAAGAGAACGACTAGCGATATCGCATCGCTCAATGAAACGATATCGATCACATCGCTCAATGAAAGGTGTCATCCTGAGCGAAGCGTAGCGGAGTCGAAGGACCTGCGGTTCTCAGTCTTTCAAACTATGCAATGAATTTTATGGGGCACCCCGAGGGGTGCCCCATCTTCGCGACTCCTGCAAGAACGCCTACCC
>DATHJA010000049.1:0-3128 GCA_035316475.1 Edaphobacter sp.
AGAACCTCGAAGATAAGTGGAGGGTGTCGTGGGCGTTTTGTGGACGCACTTTGCCCTGGGATTCAGCGCATTGCTGCCGCTGGTGAACCCGCTGGGTACGGCGTTGGTGATCCTCGGATTGGTTGGGATTCAGTCAGCAGCGGAGTACAAGACGCTCGCCCGGAAGATCGCGATCAACATGACGCTTTTCCTGGCCGTGGTGGAGCTGCTGGGATCGTATCTGCTGGAGTTCTTCGGGGTATCGCTGTCGATCGTGCAGCTGGCGGGCGGCATCGTGGTAGCGGCGATCGGCTGGTCGATGTTGAATCAGCAGGATGCCAACAGCGCAAAGGAAGGCGCGGATGCCCAGATGGCCGGGCATGGTATATCCCCGAAGGACGAATCGAGAGCGTTCTATCCCCTGACATTCCCGGTGACGGCGGGGCCGGGATGCATCGTTGTCATGCTGACGTTGAGCGCGCACGCCTCCGAGAAGACGATCAGTGATGACGTAATCGCGCATCTCGGGCTGATGCTGGCGATCGTGGCGCTGGCCGCGCTGGTGTACGTGTGCTATTCCTACGCGCCGCAGATCGCCCGCGCGGTATCCCCATCGACGGCGCATGGCATCCTGCGCGTGATCGCGTTCATCCTGCTCTGCATCGGGGTGCAGATTGCGTGGAACGGTCTGGAGGCATTGATCCGACCGCTGATCCAGCAGCACGCCTGAACATCAGGAGACCGCGGCCGGGTTGACGGCGACAACAACCTTACCGTGACCCTTGCGGTCGGACACGTTGCCGGTAAAGGCGTCACCGGCCTGGGCGAAGGGAAGAACGGCATCGACGAAGGTGCGGAGCTTTCCGGTGTCGATGAGCGCGGCGATCTCCATAAGCTGGCGCTGGTGGGGTTTGACGATGAAGAAGGCATGCTTGATGCGAGGATCTTCCGCGGACTCTTCGTCTGCGGCGATCGTAACGGCGAAGCGGCCCGGTTTCACAAGGGAGAAGGAGCGCAGAAGAGTGTCTCCTCCAACCGTGTCGAAGACGATGTCGACCGGCTGGGTGATGACATCTTCAAAGCGCGTGGAGTGGTAGTCGATCACCTCGTCGGCGCCAAGCTGACGGACGAAGGAGAAGTTGGCAGGGGAGACGGTCGCGATGACATAGGCTCCGTGGAGGTGAGCGATCTGGACAGCGAAGTGGCCAACGGCTCCGGCAGCTCCATGGATCAGAACCCGGTCGCCGGGATGAAGATGCCCATGCGCGAAGATCCCTTGCCATGCTGTGAGGGCCCCAATGGGTACGCTGGCGGCCTGTGCGGGAGTGAGGGTGAGCGGAGCGGGCGCAATCGAGGCAGAATCGGTGAGGCAGAGCTCCGCAAGCGCGCCCTGTGCGAACCAGTCGTTCATGCCGAAGACGGCCTGCCCGGGCGTGAAGTCATAGACATCGGGGCCAACAGCGGCGATGGTTCCCGAGAACTCATGGGCCGGGACGGCTCCCGTGCGTGCGGCCCCGGAGTGGTCGTGCGTCGTGGGATACCAGACCAGCTCCGTGGGAGTGATTCCTGCAGCCGCAACGCGGACGAGGATTTGTCCGGGGCCCGGCTGAGGGTCAGGCAGTGTGGATTCGATCAGCTTCGGAGACTTTCCCGAGTCCGCAAGGCGCATAACTTTCATGAGTGCCTCCAGTGCTTCCAGTGAGAGGTATGACGGTTAGCTGCGATGAAGAGCGTGACGGATCTTTTGATCGGTCTTGTATTGGCTGAGAGCGTATACGGCCCAGATGGTAGCAGGAATCCAGCCAATGAGAGTGACCTGCAGGATCAGGCAGAGCAACCCGGCCAACGGTCGGCCGATGGTGAAGAAGGTAAGCCAGGGAAGAAGAAACGCGATGATGAGTCTCACAGGGGACCCCTTTTCGGCGGATTTCTTTCTTTCTAACAGATGTTGGACGGCATGCCGAGGTTATCGGGATCGCACATGAAAGAAGGACGGCTGGTTAGGCTTTGGATAACAATCCGCTGCTTCAGTTGTTGTCGTCGTTATCCCCCTCCTCCACGATCGAGGAGGTTCCGACGACGTCGTAGGTGGTGGCTTCGCCGCCGGTGGGCTGAATGGTGACGCTGAGCGGAAGTCGCTGCCACTTCGCCGGCTGGCAGACCGGGATGAAGTGGTTGGGCTGGGGCCAGCGGCCGATCTGCTTTTGTACCACGGGGCGCCGCGCTCCAAGCTGGGCAACGATGATGTAGAGGCCGCCCCCTTTGGCTGTCGTCGTGGTGCCGCAGTATGCAGCATAGTCGCGGAACCAGACCGCGTCGGAGACGAGAGGGTCGAAGTCGGGAAGGTGCAGCGCGGTGATATGACCGGTGACGCGGTCGACGGTGATCCACGGTCCGGGCTGCCAGATCCAGCGCGGAGCCGCGTCCGTAGGAAGAGCGTCGTTGATGCGCAGAGCGCGCCGGATCGCAAAGGTGCGGTCGGTGATGTCGTGCGCGTTGCCGGTCGTCCAGTCCTTCTGGCGGTCGTCGACGATGAGCGGACGAACCTTGATCGCGGAGGTCTCGTCGATCTGGGCGTCCGGCGTAGCATCGGGCTGGGTGTAGGAGACCCGGCGCGCGGCGCCGAGTGCGACCGTATGGGTCTTGGGAGTCCTGGGGGCGGAAGCGAAGCAGGAGGCAGCCAGCAGGGCCAGGCTCAGCGCAGAAACGGAACGGGATCTCACTTGGGCTTGCTCGGCGAGAGAGAAGGTAGGTGGCCAGCTCTTGGGTTTGCGGTGAGAGCTGGCCAGGGTTGGAGAGAAGCTCGTGGAGGTTCCCACGGGCTGAAGGAATTGCTGTCATGCTACTGGAGGGGCATCGATTGCGGGAAAGAGAGTCCTGACACTTTTGTGGGGTGGAACAAAAGGGATTACGTGTGGAAGAAAATTCATAAAACGAGGAAAGAGCTTCCTGGGGTGTTAAGAAAGCTCGATATCTGTGGAATACGCAGGAAAATGTTGATTAATTCGCGATGCGGCGCGGAGTAGTATCGTGAAACAGGGCGTGTGACTGTGCACGACGCGCCGAGTGAAGCCCGCAGAGGGGTCATCTCCAGCAGTGAGGAAAGGATACGAATAGATTATGTGGAAACCGAATCAGCCGGGAAGCAA
>DATHJA010000050.1:0-3265 GCA_035316475.1 Edaphobacter sp.
TTTGCTGCCTCCCGGCCCGGAAGATAGCTCCTCCCCGACGAGTTAAAGGTTGTAAGGTGTTACTCGGGTGAGTCCGGGACGACTCTGCCGGACAATTCTGTTTGAGGAGCAGGGTGCTGGCCAGGCAAATCTTTAAAACCAAGTCGATCGACAAGCTGATCTCTGAATCGGAGCGGCCGGAGCACGCGCTGAAGAAGTCTCTCGGCCCGGTGAGCCTGACTGCGCTTGGAATCGGCGCCGTGATCGGCTCGGGCATCTTTACTGTGATCGGCACGGCGATCGGCGGCAATCCGGCCACTGAGGTCAAGCTGTCGGACTCTCCGGTGATCGACCTCATCCTCGGCCTGCTGCACCACACCAGCGGCGCTGTTGCGGGAAGGCCCGGCGCTGGCCCGGCCATTGCGGTCTCGCTTGTGCTAGTGGCGATCGTCTGCGCGCTGACAGGGCTCTGTTATGCGGAGCTGGCGAGCATGATCCCGATTGCGGGATCGGCGTACACGTACACCTATGCGACGCTGGGCGAGCTGGTGGCGTGGATCATTGGCTGGGACCTGATTCTGGAGTACGCCTTCAGCAACATGAGCGTAAGCGTCGGGTTTGCCGCACACGTCGTCGACCTGCTGGACTGGCTGGGACTGAATATCTCACCACAATGGCTCTCTCCAGCGTATCTTCCGCTGGGCCTACAGGACCTGCAGGGACACGATATCTACTCTCCGGGATGGCATATGGGATTCAACATCCCTGCCTTCCTGATCGTGCTGTTGCTGACGGTCGTTCTGGTGCGTGGGATTCGCGAATCGGCGCGGACCAACAACATTATGGTGCTGGTGAAGATCCTGGCCATCCTGGTCTTCGTCTTCTTCGGGCTGAGCTTTATCCATCCCAACAACTATGTTCCGTTTTCACCGAACGGATGGAGCGGGATTCTCGCAGGCGGCTCCATCATCTTCTTCACCTATATTGGCTTCGATTCCGTCTCGACGGCGAGCGAAGAGTGCAGGAACCCGCAGAAGGACGTTCCTATCGGCATTCTTGCTACGCTGATCGTCTGCTCGATCCTTTATATCGGCGTCGCGAGCGTGCTTTGCGGTATGGTGCCGTGGCGGACGGTAGCAGGAGATGCGGCTCCCGTAGTGAATGCGCTGAAGCGTGTCTCGCTGACGCCGGGCGGCCACAGTCTGCACTGGGTGAGGCTGGCGGTGCTGCTGGGCGCTCTTGTCGGCATGGTCTCCTCCATCCTCGTGTTTCAACTGGGACAGGCGCGGGTGTGGTTCGCGATGTCCCGCGATGGCCTGCTGCCGAAGGCGTTCAGCAACGTGCATCCGCGCTTCAGGACTCCGGCCTTCGCGACCTGGGTAGCCGGTTTTCTCGTTGCCATTCCTGCCGGGCTCTTCGACGTCGGCACCTTCGCGGAGATGTCGAACATCGGAACCCTGTTCGCCTTCGTGCTGGTCTCCATCGGAGTGCTCGTGCTGCGGGCGCGCCAGCCAGAGCGGTATCGCGGCTTCAAGGTCCCCTTTGGTCCGGTGATTCCGATTCTGAGCGTTGCCTTCTGCATCCTGCTGATGGCTGGGCTGCCGGTCAAAACGTGGCTTCGGTTCTTCGTATGGCTGGTCGTGGGACTCTTCGTCTATGTCCTCTACAGCCGCAAGCGAAGTGAGTTTTATTCTCCCGAAGCCTAAGATAGAGAGATGGCCCCGAGGCTCGCAAAACAGAACCCCGAGATCGACATCGTGAAGTGGCTGCGTGGCCTGCCGAAGGCGGAGCTGCACCTGCATCTGGAAGGCACAATCAAGCCGGAGACTCTTGTAGAGCTCAGCAGACGCCACGATGAGGAACCTCTGACCCTTGATGGCGCGCGGGCTCTCTATTGCTATGAAAACTTTCTTGGGTTCCTGATGGCCTTTAAGGCTGTCACCGAAAGACTGAAAGCGCCTGACGACTACGAGCTGATTACGTACAACATGATTCGCGAGCTCGCCGGCCAGGGCGTCGTCCACGCGGAGGTCTACGTCTCCTTCGGAATCATCTACTACTGGAAGAAGACCGAGGTAGAGCCATACGTCGAGTCCATTGAGCGAGGGCGTAAGCGTGGCGAGAAAGACTTCGGCACCACCGTTCTGTGGATCGTCGATGCCGTGCGTCACTTCGGCGTGGAGGAAGGCGCGCGGGTCTTCCGCAAGGCGGCAGAGCTTCGGGAGAAGTATCCGAGCATCGTAGGCATTGGCATCGGCGGCGATGAGGCACGCGGACCAGCCGATCAGTTCCGCGATTTATACCGGGAGGCCAGTGCCGCGGGTCTGCGGCTAACCGCGCATGCCGGCGAGTCCGTCGGGCCAGAGAGCATATGGTCGGCGATCAACATCGGTGCCGAACGGATCGGACACGCGCTCGCCGCGCAACATGATGCAGAGCTGATCGAGGTACTGGCCCGCAAGCAGATTCCGCTGGAGATCAACATCACCAGCAACATCAGGACAGGGTGCTGCAAGGCGTTCGAGCAGCATCCGGTGAAGGACTACTTCGAGTCGGGCCTGATGATTACGCTGAACTCCGACGATCCACCGATGTTTGGAAGCGACCTGCTGGGAGAGTATGTCCTTGCGCAGGAGAGATACGGCTTCACCATGGAGCAGATGCGTGAGCTTGCAGCGAACGCGGTCGAGGCCAGCTTTCTGGACCCGGCGCGGAAGCTGGCGCTGCTGCAGCGGGTCGAACAGTACAACTGAGCGGAGATCCCGGCGGGCGTAAGAAGGTCCGAGGGGTGCCGGACCTTCCTGCGCCCGAGACAAGACTCTATGCCGCCGACTCGGCCACCTGCTGATGGAGCTCCTCGAGCTTCGTGGCATAAGGTACGCAGACGAGGCTGATGGCGCACTGCCGGAAGACCGGGTTGATCTCCGGGCCGATCCAGCCGTGATGCACCGCGCTCTGCTGGCTGAGGACCAGCATGTCGGCCCCGCTGCGGCGGAGAAGCCGGGGAAGCTCGCGCGACATCCTCCCCTGCGCAACATGGACCTCTACCCTGCACTCCGAATCGAGCATGCAGGCAATATCCTGCAGCCAGGCATCGGCCGTCTCCTCGCCCATGGGAGCGCCCGAGAGGAGCGGCTTGAGCAGGGAGCCCTCGTTGATCTCATCGACGACGTGCAGCAGATGCAGCGTGCTTCCGGTCTCCGAAGCGTGCTGCGCCGCCTGTTGCAAGTGCGTGATGCCCTCTTCCGGATCGCCCATCCAGACGCCGATGTGGCGGTCGGCGGAC
>DATHJA010000051.1:0-17589 GCA_035316475.1 Edaphobacter sp.
GCGGTTTTGCCAGAGCAGATCGCTCCTGCGTCTCCGGAGTCGAAGCCGGCTCTGCCGGTTCTTTGAGCTTCAGAAGACATAGGAAAGTGTCACGCGGAGCAAGAGCGTACCTCAGCGGCTGAAGCCGCATGGAAGACTAGCCGGTTACGGCACGGCTGAAGCCGTGCCCTTAAGCAAGACGTATCTTTCAACATCTTTTTCAGCCTGCCAGCTTGAAGTTGACGGTGAAGGTCGTCTGGACTTCGATGGGCTCGCCGTTCAGGCGGAAGGGTTGGTAGCGCGCGGCACGGATGGCATCCATCGCGGCGGCTCGCAGCATCTGGGGTCCGCTGAGGACATGCAGACTTTCAATCTTTCCGGTTCTGGAGATGATTGCTTCCACGACGACGGTTCCTGAAACTCCTGCGGCGCGGGCGATCGCAGGATAGACAGGGTGGATGGGGGCGATCAGCATTCCTGTGGCGACGCCGCCGGAGATTCGCATGGGTCTGGTGGATGCTGACGCAGGGGCCGCGGTGACGTTGGGGCCGTGACCGGACGGGTTAGCGAGCGCATTGGGGAGCGGATCTCCCATACCAAAAGAAGAGCTTGCAAGAGCGATTGCGGGTGGAGCATCTGTGTTTTGCGCGCCAGCAGGCATCAGGGTATGTACGAGAGAACGCGTGGTAACAGGGAGCGACGGGGTCGAGGTGGCGGCTGAGGACGCGGGATGAGCTACCGTGACGGGCAATGGAGGCCGGGGTGGTGGCGGCGTGAAGACCAGTGGCGTTGTGATGTGGAAGGAAAGCGATTCGGGGTGGGACAAAGGAAGAACGATGACAGTGATTGCAAGAATGGTTTGAAGCGTGATGGAGCCAATCATCGTCCATCGGCCGGTTGCGGGGGTGAGCCGGTTTTGCGACTCGACCATACTTTCCTCGAACATAGACACCTCCGAATCTGCTGTAGATTCAGGGGCGCATTGCGAGAGGATGCGTCCGTAGTTGGTTAGACCCTATGGGCCGCGAATTTGTTCCCGTAAGAAAAAAGCTGCACAAGAGGGTAGCTTGTGAGCGATCATGATGACCATGGCAGAAAGCTCCGCAACCCTAGCTACCCCGGCCCCGGCTTCCACGACCGTTACGGCACCGTCCTCACGCGTACTGTCGGTCGATGTCCTGCGCGGCATCACGATTGCGTTCATGATCCTGGTGAATGACGCCGGCGATGGGAAACATGTTTATACGCAGCTCGAGCACGCCGCATGGAATGGATGCACGCTGACGGACCTGGTCTTTCCCACGTTTCTGTTTATTGTTGGCATCGCGATCATCCTGTCGATCCATTCGCGGCTGCAGCGCGGAGCCAGCCGCAGCGAACTGGCGATGCACACGGTTCGGCGCGCGGCGACGATCTTTGTGGTGGCCATGCTGATCAACCTCGTTCCGTACTTTAATTTCACGCGACTGCGCATCTACGGGGTTCTTCCGCGGATTGCGCTCTGCTACCTGATAGTGGGGCTTATCTGCCTGACGACACAGAAGGCGCGGAATCTTCTGGCAATCACCGCTGCGCTCCTGGTGAGCTATTGGCTGCTGATGCGCTTCGTTCCGGTACCGGGCTTCGGGGTTCCGACGCATGATATTCCCTTGCTCGATCCTGACCGCAATCTGGCCGCGTGGATGGACCGCGGGATCATGGGCTTCCTGCAGAACACGATTTATACGGGACGGCTGTATGAGGGGACACGCGATCCCGAGGGGCTGCTGAGCACGATTCCGGCAGTTGGAACGACGCTTCTGGGGGCGGTGACCGCGTTGTGGCTTCGCCGTGCGGGAGGAAAATCGCCGTCGATTACGCGGGCGCAATGCGCGCTGGGGATGCTGCTTGCGGGGCTGGTCGGGATTGGCGCCGGGCTGGTCTGGGACCTCTGGTTCCCCCTGAACAAGAAGCTGTGGACGAGCTCGTATGTCCTGTTTGCAGCGGGGTGCGCTCTGGTCGGGCTTGCGGTCTGCTATTGGCTGATCGATATGCGGCGCTTCCAGGAGACGACCGTGGGCAGGGTGATGACGTGGCCGTGGCTGGTCTTCGGATCGAATGCGATTGTCGCCTACGTGGTAGCGGCGATCGTCGAAAAGACGCTCTTCCTTATCCACGTTTCAGGTACGACGCCGGATGGAAAGCCGCTGACGGGATGGGGTTGGGTGTACTGGCATCTGTTCGCGAGTCACGGCTCGACCCAGATGACTTCGGCGATGTTCGCCTTCGCGTTCGTGCTGGTGTGCTTTATTCCCAACTGGATTCTGTGGCGGAAGAAGATCTTCGTGAAGCTATGATCCTTTGATTGCTGTATGAGCGCAGGTTTTTCCTTGCCCTCGAACCCGTTACCATAGACAGCGGACCGCATGGTGTTGCGGCAGGAGAGGGAATTGGCCTACAACGATCTGCGCGACTGGATTAACGCTCTGCATAAGGCGGGGGAGCTGAAGAGGATTACGGTCGAGGTGGACCCTGTTCTCGAGATGGCTGAGATTGCGGATCGTGCGGCCAAGCTTGGCCGGGGCACGGCAAAGGCTGGTGGTCCGGCGCTGCTGTTCGAGAACGTCAAAGGGTATCCTGGCGCGCGCGTGCTGATGAACCAGTTCGGCAGTGAGCAGCGCATGAAGCTTGCCCTGGAGACGGAGTCGCTGGATGCGATTGCGGACCGTATCCGGGTACTGATGAAGCCGGAGACTCCGGTGAGCCTGGTAGATAAATTGAAGATGCTGCCAAAGCTTGCCGAAGTGGGCGCGTTCTTCCCTAGGGTGATTGCGGCTAAGGACGCTCCCTGCAAGCAGGTCCTGTTGCGGGGCAAGGATGTCGATCTTACGAAGCTGCCGGTGCTGAAGACGTGGCCGCACGATGGTGGTCCGTTCATCACGCTACCGTGCGTGATCACTCGCGATCCGAAGACGGGCAAGCGGAATGTTGGGATGTACCGGATGCAGGTCTACGACGGCTGCACGACGGGGATGCACTGGCAGCGCCAGAAAATTGCTGCCGAGCATATGCGTGACAGGCTGCGTGCGGCCTCGGGCGATGCGTCCTCCGCGGTTGATTTGATGGCGCTCACAGCGGGGGGAACGACAGCAGCACAATCGCTGGAGACCATTCCGCAGGCGACGCTGGGTAAGATACGCGACGGGCGGATGGAGGTTGCCGTTGCCATTGGAACGGACCCGGCGACGACGTTCAGTGCCATCGTTCCCGCGCCGCCGGATGTGGAGGAGTACATCATCTCGGGCTTCCTGCGGCAGAAGCCGCTGGAGCTGGTGAAGGCCGAGACGGTGGACCTGGAGGTGCCCGCGAACGCCGAATATATTCTTGAGGGCTACGTTGAGCTGGGAGAGCTGAGAACGGAGGGCCCCTTTGGCGATCATACGGGCTTCTATACGATGCAGGACGATTACCCGGTCTTCCATGTCACCTGCATCACGCATCGCCGCGATCCGGTCTACGCGGCCACGATCGTGGGCAAGCCTCCGATGGAGGACGCCTGGATGGGCAAGGCAGTGGAGAGAATCTTTCTTCCGCTGATGCAGCTTACGCTGCCGGAGATCCGCGACGTGAACCTTCCGCCGGAGGGTGTGTTTCACAACCTGATGATCGTCTCGATCCGCAAGTCGTATGCCGGGCATGCACGCAAGGTGATGAATGGTATATGGGCGATGGGGCAGGCGATGTTTACCAAGTGCATCATCGTGGTGGATGAGGATTGCGATGTGCACGACATTCCGGAGGTCGTGCTGCGGACTACCAATAACATCGACCCGGAGCGCGATATCCAGTTCACGCTGGGTCCGGTGGATTCGTTGGACCATGCGAGCCGGTTGCCGAACTTTGGCAGCAAGATGGGGATTGACGCGACGCGGAAGTGGAAGGCCGAGGGCTTCGATCGTCCATGGCCTCCGATGCTGGAGATGGACCCTGCGGTGAAGGCGCGCGTAGATGCTCTCTGGAAGCGGCTGGGGATCGACTAAGGATCGACTGAGAAGCGAAGAATTCTGTGGCTGGAAACGGCCGGGAGTTCAGCGGACGGTTTACTCTAGATACACACCGGTACTGACCCGGTTCACGGCACAATTTGGGGCTGGCCTCCGCACAGGTCAAACCGAGACACTGTCCTCTCTTTGTGGTTTAAGGGGCTTCGATGACACTGTGGCGCAAATGGAGAAACCGGGTGATGCTGCTGTTTGCAGTGCTTGGCCCGGGCTTCATCACGGCCAACGTGGACAACGACTCCGGCGGAATCCTGACCTATTCGCAGGCTGGCGCACAGTACGGTTACAAATTGTTGTGGACGATGATCCCGATCACGCTGGCGCTGATCGTGGTGCAGGAGATGTGCGCCCGCATGGGCGTGGTCACGGGCAAAGGACTCAGCGATCTGATCCGTGAGGAGTTTGGCCTGAGGATCACGTTCGTTGTCATGATTCTGCTGGTCGTCGTGAATTTCGGCAACGTGATGGCCGAGTTTTCGGGCATTGCGGGGAGCATGCAGCTCTTCCATGTGAGCAAGTACATCAGTGTGCCGATTTGTGCGTTCATCGTCTGGCTGCTGGTGGTCAAGGGCGATTACAAGAGCGTGGAGAAGGTCTTTCTTATCGCCAGCGTGGTGTATATCGCGTATATCTTCGCGGGGGTGCTCAGCAGCCCGAACTGGCATGAGGCCATCGTGCAGACGGTGAAGCTGCCGGGGCGAAGCGTCTGGCATGATCGCAACTATGTCTACATGACGATTGGGATTATCGGCACGACGATTACGCCGTGGATGCAGTTTTACCTGCAGTCCTCCATCGTGGAGAAGGGAATCGAGATTCGTCAGTACAAGCACTCGCGGCTGGACGTGATTGTGGGTTCCATCTTTACCGATGTGGTCGCCTGGTTCATCATTGTGGCCTGCGCGGCTACGCTTTATACGCATGGAATGCGGAACATCGGCGAGGCCTCGGACGCCGCCGATGCGATGAAGCCGCTGGCCGGCCAGTATGCGTTCATCCTGTTTGCGGCGGGGCTGTTCAACGCGTCGTTGTTTGCCGCGTGCATTCTTCCGCTCTCGACGGCGTATACGGTGTGCGAGGGGCTTGGTCTGGAGAGCGGGCTGGATAAGGGATTCAAAGATGCCCGGTTCTTCTACTGGTTCTACACGCTGCTGCTGGCGCTGGGCGCTGCCGTGGTGCTGATTCCGAACTTTCCCCTGATCAAGGTCATCATCGGGTCGCAGGTGCTGAATGGAATCCTTCTGCCGGTGGTCCTGATCTTCATGCTTCGGCTGATCAACCGGCAGGAACTGATGGGAAAGTACACGAACTCGCGCTGGTTCAATGCCGTCGCGTGGCTGACGACGGTGATCGTTATCTGCCTGTCGCTGGTGCTGATGTGGAACGGTGTCCGCGGAGCAGCCTAGAGCAGCTTGCCTTCGGAGAGGTCGCGGATGAGACCGAGATCGGCGGCCAGAAAGTCGAACTCGGGCAGCCGCTCGAGAGGGGACCAACGCATGTCGTTGAAGATGCGGTTTTCGAGGGTTCCCGTGAACTCGCGCACTATGAAGAACTGGAGATCGATCGTGCCGCCGTTACGATACTTGTGCTGGACCCGCGCGACACGCCGGTCGATGATTGCGGTAATTCCCAGCTCCTCGTTCAACTCACGCTGAAGAGCGCCTTCGGCGGTCTCACCCATCTCGATTTTGCCTCCTGGGAATTCCCATTTAAGGCTCATCGGCTGGTCGGGTTTTCGCTGACAGACCAGAACTTCGGTCCCTGATTCCGTATCCCGGAGAATGAGCGCGGCGACTACCAGCCTTACGGGCCTGGGGACGGCGGGATCAACCTGTTCTCTCAGTCTGCGAATCGGCTCTTTCACTCTTCCATTAGACGCCAACTCACCCGCGAAACGTCTCGAATAATGCCTTAGCTGGCCGTCACGGACGCGGGATAGTAAACAGCCCAACCCTCCTGTCCACTGCGTTCAAGCAGGGCGACGGTTGGGTTGACGGGGAAGGCGCGGCGAGCGATCGCCAGCATGGCAGCGTCGTGGACGGAGTTGCCGAAGACCGCATCCGGCATATGGATTCCCGCGCGGTTGAGCGAGGCGACCTTGCCCTCATCGGTCGGGACATCGCGAAGGACATCCGTGATGATTCCGTTCTTCACCTCGACACGGGCCGCCAGAACGCGTTCCGCGGGGATGCCGAAACGCCGCACGCCTTCTTCGATGACCCAGTCGTTGGTGGAGCTGACGGCCCAGATATCGGCTCCGTTCGCGCGCAGCTTCTCGATCAGGTCAAGCATCTCGGTGAAGATATTTCGTTCAACCTTGACGGAGAAGAACTCTCTTGCCGCACGGCGAAGCTCGTCTTCGCGCAGGCCTTGGTATAACTGGACCATCTCGCCGCACATGGCGAGCTCAGACACCTCGTTGCGGTGATAGGCGCGGTAGCGGGAGTCGATCCAGTCGGCAGCGTCGCGCGAGACCAGGCCAGTCTCGATGGACCATTTCATGAATGAGGAGCCGGCATCGCCCGACCAGAGGGTTCCGTCGCAGTCAAAGACGGCGATTCTGGGGGACAGGGTGTGGACGGCGGTGAAGAACTCTTCGGTGGAAAGTGTGCTTGCACTCAGTGTAGGCATCGGGGACCCATTTCTGCGCGGTCAGCGGTCACGCGCGAGTTGTCGTCTTCGTTTTCTTAAGTCTACTCTTCCTGCGCACAGGAAAGAGTGCACACGTTGATCGTCAAGGTTCCCGGTAACAAACAGATGAATCGCCTGAGATTGATCTTCAGGGGGGTTAAACCGGAGGCAGGGCCTCGACGACGGTTACTCCTGCGGGCGGGGAGAAGACGAAATCAGCTTCACGAGTCGGGATGTTCTCCTTTACCTGCGTGAAGACAAACTCCGTGGTTGCACCGTCGATCTCTTCGATCTTCATGTGCTGAATCTCCCCAGCGGATGTGACATCCAGGGTCAGGCGTCGGACGCGCTGCTCCATTCCGAGGGGAACTCCCGCGATATGAATGCCGTGGGTGTCGTTCGTGATGGCGAGGCTTCCCAGTTCTTTCTTGAGCTGCGTACGCCCCAGCAGAAACCGTAGCGGACTGCGAAGATCGTCCAGTTGCTTTGCGGGAAGTCGCTGCGCCTGTGCGTCTCCCGGGGTGTAGAACCAGGCGAACTTTCCGTCCAGAACGAACACCTTGCCCTCGGGCTGATCGTAGCTCCAGCGCATGCGGCCCGGCTTTTTGAGCAGCAAGGTCCCGGATTCCGTGCGGTCCAGGCCCATGCCCATGTAGTGCTCGGTATAGCGTGCCTGCAGGGAGATGAGGCGGTTATAGTGCTCGTCGACGCGGCGGAGCAGAGCATCGGCATTCTGCGCCTGGGCAAACATGGGGACCAGCAAAACGCCGGCCAACAGCACAACCCGTCTCAGCATTACTGAATGGGCTGGGTGCAGTTCGTTCCCCCCGCCGGGTCGAAGGTGATGCGGTTGTTCTCATCGGAGCAGAAGCCACGGTCGCCCGACTTGCCCACCGAGGTAGGAACCGCAGTGACCTCGTATGAGGTGTACATATCCTGGTTGTTGACCGTTACCTTGTTGCAATTGGTAATCGTAAAGCTGTAGCCGGCTTTAACGCCCGAGGCGAGGCCGACGTCGACCAGCTGCGCTGTCTGGGCCGATGGAGCACCCGACTTCGGGTCTCCGCCCAACTGGGCCAGCGAACAGGAGAAGCCGTTTCCGGGATACATCGAGTTGTACTGAAGCTGCGCCTGAACGATGGTCCGGACCGACTGGATGGCCGAGGTCTCATGCGCCTGCTTGGTCAGCTTCAACATCTGCGGGACAGCCAGTGTCATCAGGATGAGCATGACCGACATGACGATCAGAAGCTCGATCAGGGTGAAACCCTTTTCCTGCTCCTGGGTGAAATCCTGCTGATCCTGCTGAACGTTTCGGCGATCCAGAGCTTTCATCGTGTTCGTTTGCCTCGTATCCGTCGTATGTTCTGACACCACACACTTTATCAGCAGACGAGGTCTCCGCGCTCGATGTTCATGTCGCCAAGATTGCCAAGAAGAGCGATGGCCATTGCTTCCGGCCGGAAAAGCTCACGGGCCAGCCGCTGGATGTCGTCCGGAGTGATGGCTTCGATCTCCTGGGTAATCTCTTCGACCCCGAAGAAGCGTCCGAAGTACATCTCCTGCCGGGCAAGATTTGCCATACGGCTGGAGCCGCTCTCAAGCCCCATCACCATGTTGCTCTTCAATTGATCTCTGGCGCGGCCGAGCTCGGCCTCACTCACTGCCTCCTGCTTCAGACGGCTCAATTCACGCATGGTGAGCTCGATGGTCTGGAGAGTCTTGTCTACGGCAACCCCGGCATAGATGCTGAGCGATCCGGTGTCACGGAACGGGGACATCTCGGAGAAGATGGAATACGCCAGACCACGATCCTCACGAATGGTCTGGAAGAGCCGGGAGCTCATGCCACCGCCCAGGATGCTGTTCAGCAGGTAAATTGCGTAGCGGTCGGGATGATTCACTGCCGGGGCGGGAACCCCAAGACAAAGTTGCACCTGCTCGAGCGACTTCTTGCATTTCAGGGTGATGTGCGGGGTCGATACTGCGGCGTCGCGGCGGGGAAGGATAAGACTTGCGCTCGGGGCCAGGGAGCCGAAGCGACGTTCGACCTCAGCCACAAAGCTCTCATGCTCGAGATTTCCGGCCGCCGAAAATACGATGTTTCGCGGGGTGAAGCGATCACGGTAGAAGTCGAAGAGCGTGGCCTGGTCGAAGCTGGAGACGGTCTTCTTGGTTCCCAGGATGGGGCGGCCCAGGGCGTCTCCCTTCCAGAAGTTCTGGGTGAACATCTCGTTGATGAGGTAGTCCGGATTGTCCTCATCGATTTTGATCTCCTCGAGGATGACGCCCTTCTCACGGTCGAGATCTTCGGGAGTGAATGTAGGGTGCAGGACGAGATCGGACAGAATGTCGAGCGCGGGGGCAGCGTGCTCGTCAAGGACTTTGATGTTGAAGCAGATGGTCTCCTTGCCGGTAAAAGCGTCCAGATTTCCACCGATGGTGTCGACTTCGCGGGCGATCTGCCGGGCGGAGCGCGTGGTGGTGCCCTTGAAGACCATGTGCTCCACAAAATGGGAGAGGCCGTTCGCCTCCGGAGCTTCGTCGCGGGAGCCGGAGCCGATCCAGGCGCCCATGGAAATGCTGCGGAGATGCTGCATGCTCTCCGTCAGAACGGTGACACCGTTGGGTAGAACTGTCTTGCGGATACTGCGCGGGACACGCGGAGTAAGGCGGATCTCTTCAATCAAAGTGGTTGCTGCCATGGTTCTATTGTTTCACAGGCGGCAGAATGGGCGTAAACTATAGAAGATACGGGTGTTAGTTGAAGTTTAGCAGGCTATGTCAAACAAAATAAAAGCAATAGCGTCTGAGGTTGGATCGCCCCCGAGGGCGCTTTTCGGCATGCTTCCGGCCGAGCTGAAGTCCCTGATGGAGGAGTTCGGGCAGAAGGGGTACCGCGCCGGACAGATCGTGGAAGCCATTTATCATCAGCGAGTTGCTGGAATCGATGAGGTAACGGTTCTTCCCGTTGGCCTGCGGGAGGAGCTGACCGGAGCCGGCTACACGGTAGGGATGCCGGAGATCGTCCAGGCGGCCCGCTCCGTGGACGGCACAGAGCGCTACCTGATACGCCTCGCCGACGGAGAGACAGTCGAGACGGTCTGGATGCCCGACGGAGATGGAGGCGAGCGTGGCGACGGCAGCGAGGCCTCTGCTGAAGAGGAGGCCACCGACGGGCTCGAGGGCAACACCTCCGAGTTTGCAGTCCCCGGAGTGGTGGCACAGAAGCGCGATCTCCGAAACGTTGGTGCGCTTGAGATGAGCGGCTACCGGCGGGCGACGATCTGCATCTCGAGCCAGGTGGGATGTGCCGTCAACTGCCAGTTCTGCCTGACGGCGAAGCTGGGGATCAAGCGCAATCTTACGGGAGGTGAGATCGCCGGCCAGGTTGCAGCCGTGCTGAACCGCCACGGCGTCAAGATCGGCAAGGACCGCATCAATCTCGTCTTCATGGGTATGGGCGAGCCCTTCCTGAACTACGACGAGTTCATCCGCTCGGTCGAGCTACTGGCCCGGCACATCGGAATTCCTGAATCGCGTATGACGGTCTCGACCAGCGGGATTGAGCCTGCGATCAGAAGGTTTGCGCAGGAACCGCTCAGGCCGAAGCTTGCCTTGAGTCTGAATGCCTCGAACGACGAGGTCCGCGAGCAGATAATGCCGATTACGCGCAAGTGGAAGATCGCAGCGCTGCTTGAGGCGGTGAAGACGCTTCCGCTGGGCAAGCGTGAGTGGGTCACCTTCGAGTATGTCCTGCTCGGCGGCGTCAACGATCAGCCGCACCACGCCCGCGAGGTACTGGATCTGCTGAAGGACATGCGCGCCAAGGTAAACCTGATCGTCTGGAACCCGGGCCCGGGGATCGACTATACCCAGCCGAAGCCCGAGGATGTCCAGGTCTTCCAGAAAATGCTTATCGAGGGCGGCATGCCTGCATACATCCGCCGCCCTCGGGGACGCGATATCTACGCCGCCTGTGGCCAGCTCAAACGCACAATGAGCGAAGAGCCAGCTGGGTTGGTAGAGATCCAGAGAGCATCCGTTTAGGCCGGAGTCCTTTACTACTCGGACCAGACGGCCAGTTGATTTCCATCGGGATCGAGGAAGTGGAAGCGCCGGCCTCCCGGGAACGAGACGATCTCCTTGTGGATCTTTCCTCCGGCCTGGACCACAGAGGCCAGAGTCGCTTCCAGGTTCTGGCTGTAGAGAACCACCCGGGCTCCGCCTTGAATGATGGGTTCGGTTGTAGTGAAGCCGCCTTCGAGGTTTCCATCGCTAAACGAGATGTAATCCGGGCCCCAGTCCTGGAAGCTCCATCCAAAGACGCTTGAATAGAAGCTCTTGATGGATTGCGGATTTGTGCAGGGAAATTCGATGTAGTTGATGGCGTTGTGCTGACGCTGCGAGTGCATGGTGTACTCCTTCGGCTAAAGGCTCAGTTTCAGGCACGGTTCTACTCGTGCCCGCATGGCCTCCGTTCACGACGCTGCAGGTGGATGCCGTGAGTAGAGTCTCCCGATTGGAACCTGAACCGTGAAAGCGGGCGGAGACTGCCGAGGTACAGTCCCAGATTATATCGGAGCACAACGATACGTACGGAGCTGCGAGGTCTAAGTCTTTGCCGCGAGACGAGCCACAAGGTTCGCGCGGACGCTCGGCCATTCCTCTTTTGTGATCGAAAACCACACGCTGTGACGAAGAGAGCCGTCGGGCATGACGTAGTGGTTGCGAAAGGTTCCCTCATAGACCGCTCCGAGCTTGCGAATGGCCGCCTGAGATTGCAGGTTTTCGTGGTGTGTCTTGAAGGCGACGCGATTCAGCCCGAGGTCTTCGAACGCATAGCGGAGCTGTAGAAATTTTGCTTCAGGATTTACGTTCGCTCCCTGCAGGCGGGGTGAGATCCAGGTGTGGCCGATCTCTGCCGTCCGATGGTGAAGGTCGAGGTCGATCAGGCGAGTGGATCCGACGATGCGGTCCTCAGGCTTCAGGATCGTCACCCAGGGGACCTGCCCGGTTGCTCTGGCGGCAAGAGCAGAGTCGATCCATGCCTCAAGCTCGCTCCTGTTGCTGACTCTGGTCAGCATGTACTTCCAGATGCTGTTGTCGTAAGCAATCTCTTCGAGTCCGGAGAGATGATGGCGCGCAAGAGGCTCCAGGCGGACGCGCGCTCCTTCAAGGCAGGGGGCTTCTTTCATGGCAGGCTGCATAGTTCGAGGTCAGACGTGCTGCGTCTCTTGTGCTCGCGAGAGGCATAGCTCGAGCAGGGTTCTGGCGACGAGGTCGTAGTCATGGCGCAGCACCTCACCCTCATGGAGGAAGTTGCCGGTGATCGGCTCGACCCCGAGCTCGCGGATGCGGTCCAGATCGTTCACGATCGGCTTCTGCTCTTCGCGCGCATACTTCGCCAGGGTTGCGGGAGAGATGGGGGCGGTATTGATCAAAGCATGGTCGAAGAGCTGCGTTCCTGCTTTGCCGGCGTGGTCGAGGATCTTTTCGATGTGTTGGGATGCAGTAAGCCCCAGGGACTCATTGGTCTGCGTCATCAGGTTGCCGATAAGGACGCGTGTGGCACGTGAGGCCGCGATCGCCTCCGGTATGCCACGGATCAGAAGATTGGTGATGAGGGAGGTGTAGAGCGACCCCGGACCCAGGGTGATGAGGTCGGCATTGGCGATCGCCTCCAGGGTCTCGGGCAAAGGATCTACTTCCGCTGGCTCGAGCCTTAGCTCGACGATGTTCTTCTTGCTATGCGTAATGTTGGTCTCGCCTTCGACGGTGGAGCCATCATCCATCTGCGCGGCAAGGGTGACGTTTGTCGTCGTAGCGGGAAAGATACGGCCGCGTATGGCGAGGATATGGGACGTGGTCTGGACCGCCTGCGCGAAGTCTCCCGTCACATGGCAGAGTGCAGCCAGAAAGAGATTTCCAAAGCTGTGACCCTGAAGCTCACCCTGATTGAACCGATACTTGAAGAGCTTGGCGAGCAGATACTCATCCTCCGACAAGGCCACCATGCAGTTGCGAATGTCGCCCGGGGGAAGGATGTTAAGGTCCTCGCGAAGGCGCCCGGAGGAGCCACCGTCATCGGTGACTGTGACCACGGCAGTCAGCTCGCCGATAAGGTGCGAGGTTGCTCCCAGAGAGTTTTTGACTGCATCGTCCACTCGGGAGCGCCTGCGGCGATCCTGCACGGGAACATACTGCTTGAGGCCACGCAGCAGCGTGGACAGACCAGTTCCCCCGCCGATGGCAACGACGCGAAACGGCCGCTCTACCGGCCCAGTTGGAGTCAGCAAACTCAAAGACACCTCTTCGTCGCACAATGCTGCATCCATGGTAACCGGTGGAGGCGGCAAACCAGTGAAAAGGGGACTGGCGCGAATTTAGAGATGATTCCTAGATCTCAGGGTAGAGCAGTTCTGTGAATCGGGGATCGTCAGCCATATCCTGAAAATCGGAGTCGGCGCGCGCCTGGATGCGGTTGCGGGGATTGCGCCGGATGGCCTCGGTCAGATGCTCAAGGCAGGTGTGGGAATCGCCGGTCATCGAGGCGAGGACTGCGAGTCCATAAAAGGCATAGTCGGCGTCCGCCTTCTGTTTCAGAATCGTCTGAAACTGCTCGCGCGCGTCCTCGTAGTGTCCATCGTTCAGAAGAGAGACGGCGTAGTCGTAGTGTTCCTCGTGATTGGCAAAGCTGGCCTTTGTCTTGGAGAGTTGCGTTGTCGATGCGTTGATGTACATCCTGATCCGGTCGGAGAGATCGCCGGCTCCTGCTGCAAGAAGCTTCTCAAGCGATGCGCGGGCTTTTTCGAACTTGCCTTCCTGCATTAAGCGGACGGCAGCTTCATAGTCTGCGAGGATCTGAGTCTGCGCGGGATCGTTCGCGCGGGGAGCCGTACCGGCTAGGGTGCGGGGGGAGCGTTTGGAAGCAGTTGCGGTCTTTACTGTTTGTGCCATGGGTTTGTTCGTCTCGCCTGTGAGGCGTACTCCTCAGTTTGCCATTGTAGCGGTGACCAAAAACTATTTGTTCCAGTTTCGGATTTATACGCAGCCCGGAGCCCGAGGTCAACTACCGATAGGGGTAGCCGGTCGTGCCATCCGACCTGAGAGACAAAGAATTCCTTACATTTTGTGTTTATAGATGGCCGGATTCAGCTCTGGGTCGTTATACATCTTCATCTGCCGATACAGCTTGAAGCGCCGGCGGCCCTCGGCCAGATCGCGAAGCAGGGCATCGAGGGAGTGGGCAAGGTCCTCGCGTTGCTCCAGAAGCAGAGACAGACGCTCCTGATTGCGTTGCCGGTGCGCCGTGGTTGCGGTGGTGCGCTCGGTTTCTTCCCGTGTATGGAAGATCTTGAGGGAGAGGATAGAGAGCCGATCGATCATCATTCCCGGGGTCTCCGAATGCAGTGGAGCTTCGGAGTGAGGCCGGAGAGCCTTTTCAAAGCGAGCGTGCAGTTCGACATCGATCTGTTCTACCAGATCGTTCCGCCGCTGGTTCCATCGATCGATGGAGCGCTTGACCTCGGCGATCTCGTGATCCGTGGCCTGTGGGTCGCGAGCTTTGTCTTCTTCGTGCCATAGGCTGAAGTTTGCCCAGTGCTGGGAGCGGATCAGCGTAGACATCTCTTTCGGTTCGGCGAGCTCTTCATTGCAGGGAAGATGCCATGCTTCGGTCGTCTCGTCGTGCATCCGGGTGATGAAGGCCACATCAAGCATTTGGAGAATTTTCAGATAACTCTATCGAAGACTCTATCAGTTTGTAGACCTCTGGAACTTGCAGGGGAAGCACTTGTGCCCGCAGACTAGAGATAGAACATGAATGGGACCCCTACGAACCAAAAGCAGAGCCCCGTCCGGCGTGTGCTCATTTATCGACTTGGCAGCCTGGGCGATACCCTGGTGGCGCTTCCTGCGTTGCATCTGATTGCCCGGGCGTTTCCGCATGCAGAGAAGCGCATGCTGACGAATATTCCCGTAAACGTCAAGGCTCCCCCTGCTGCTGCAATTCTTGAGCGCACCGGCCTGGTCGATGGCTACTTCCGCTATACGGTCGGGACCCGCAGCCTGGGCGATCTTGTGCGCCTGTGGTGGACGCTCTTCCGCTGGCGTCCGGAGATTCTGGTCTATCTTGGCTCGGCGCGCGGGGCCTCTTCGGCACAGCGTGATGGGAAGTTTTTCCGGCTCTGTGGGATTCGTAATCTGATCGGCGTCCCCGTCTCGGAGGCGATGCAGGCTAATCAATGGGATGAGGAGACGCAATCCCTCGAACCGGAGGCGGCTCGCCTGGTGCGCAATCTTGCATCGTTGGGCGATTGCTCTCTTGAGGATGCTGCAAACTGGAATCTTCACTTGACCGCGGAAGAGTGCGCTAAGGCAGACGGTGCCTTAGGGGCACTTGCGACGGAGCCTCTTATTGCTGTCAGTGTGGGGACGAAAGTGCAATCCAAGGACTGGGGACGAGAGAACTGGAGGGCACTGCTTGCCAGCCTGGCGACACTGTATCCCCATTATGGATTGGCCCTGAGCGGAGCCCCGGAAGAGAGCGAGGCGAGTGAATTCGCTGCGGAAGGATGGCGCCAGGCTGGTGGCGGGCCTGTGGTCAATCTGTGCGGACGTCTGACTCCTCGCGAAAGCGCCGCGGCGTTTCGCAGAGCGCAGATCTTTATCGGTCATGACAGCGGCCCGATGCATCTTGCAGCTACCGTACAGACTCCCTGCGTTGCGATCTTTGCGGCTCGGAATAAACCTCGCATGTGGTTTCCTTATGGCCCGCGGCATCGGGTGATTTATCACAAGACGGAGTGCTGGGGATGTGGCCTGGAGACATGTATTGTCGAGAAGAAGCGGTGTCTGACCTCGATTACGGTCGATGAGGTCGTCGAGCAGGTGAGAGCTACGCTGGGATAACAGGCACGGTGATCCGATCGTTGTATTCACACAGCTCTCGCCGAGAGATGCGATGATGAAAGAGAAGGAGTCGACACTTACTGCATGTTGCCTGAACTTCATTCCATTCTGAACCTCCTCGAAGGTGGATTTTCTCAACTTAAGGTCCTGGTCGTTGGGGACATCATGCTCGATCGCTATATTCATGGCGAGGTCGAGCGCATCTCTCCGGAGGCTCCTGTGCCGGTCATCCGGCACGCGCAGCGTTATGAACGCGCAGGCGGCGCTGCGAATGTGGCGATGAATCTGGCGGGGCTCGGCTGTCATGCTGTTCTCGCAGGCTTCTGGGGGGATGATACGGAGCAGCGCGAGCTGCAGGCCCTGCTGGACCGCGCGAAGGTCGACACGGTGGGAGTCGTAACCAGCTCGCTGCCGACGATCTCTAAGACGCGAATCGTCGGAAGAACCCAGCAGCTTCTGCGGCTCGACATCGAAAGCCGCGACAACCCGTCCCCAGCCGAGATGGATCGCCTGATCGAGCGTGCGACCTCGTTGGTCGATAAGGTTCATGCGGTCATCCTTTCGGATTACGCGAAGGGAGCGCTGTCGCGAGCGCTCTGCGAGTCGGTCATTGCGGCCGCTCGTGCGAAGGGAATCCCGGTGCTCGCGGACCCGAAGACTCCCGACTTCGGCAAATATGCGGGAGCGACGTCGGTATGTCCTAACCTCGGCGAGCTCTCTCTTGCGACCGGGATTCCATGGCACCAGACCGAGGCTCTGCTCGATGCTGGGCAGCACCAGGTTGCCCAGCACAATCTTCAGTTCCTGACCGTGACCATGAGCGAGAAGGGAATTGGCGTACTGTGGCCTGAGCGGCGATATCACTCTCCTGCGCGAGCGCAAGAGGTCTTCGATGTCTCCGGTGCGGGCGATACTGTGATCGCGACGATTGCAGCAAGTCTCGCCGGTGGATTGCAGGTTGAGACCGCAGTCGATCTCGCCAACCTTGCGGCGGGCATCGTTGTCGGCAAGATGGGCACGGTTCCGATTGCACAGCACGAGCTGATTGCTGCTCTCACGCCAAGTACTAACCTTCCGGCGGGCGACAAGATCCTCGATCTCGAGCGTGTTGCGAAACGTGTAGCCGAGTGGCGCGCCTCAGGAGAAACGATCGTCTTCACGAACGGCTGCTTCGACCTGCTGCATGTGGGACACATCACGTTGCTTGAGGACTGCCGCCGCTTCGGCACCAAGCTGGTGCTTGGGCTCAATGCGGACACTTCGGTCTGCAGACTCAAGGGCCCTACGCGGCCGATTGTGGGTGAGCGTGAGAGGGCACGCGTGATGGCCGCCCTGGCCTCTGTCGATGCCGTCGTGCTGTTTGAGGAAGATACTCCACTCGAGCTGATTCGCGTCCTTCAGCCGAATGTACTGGTCAAGGGCGGAGATTATACGATTGAAACGGTGGTAGGCCACGAAGAGGTCCTCGCCTTCGGCGGGCGCGTGGAGATCATTCCCACGGTCGAAGGCTTCTCCACCACGAACATCGTCAGAAAACTCATGGCAACACAGGAGAAGGAAAATTGATCATTGTTACCGGCGGAGCTGGATTTGTTGGGAGCAACCTTGTTCACGAGCTCAATCGGGCTGGCCACAAAGACATCCTCGTAGTCGATAATTTGGCTCCCGCTCCCAATCTAAGCGGACCGAAGTTCCTCAATCTTCAAGGATCTGAGTTCGCCGATTACATGGACAAGCGCGAGTTCCGTGAAGCAGTGAAGACCGGAGCCATCGACGGCGGGGAGATTCGCGCGATCCTGCATCAGGGCGCCTGCTCCAACACGCTCGAAGACGATGGCCAGTACATGATGGACAACAACTTCACCTACTCCAAGGAGCTTCTGCACTTCGCCCTGGAGAACAAGATTCCCTTTGTCTATGCCTCGACCGCCGCGACCTATGGAGCCAGTACCAGCTTTACCGAGGTTCCCGCGAACGAGCGGCCGCTGAATGTCTACGGCTACTCGAAGCTCGTCTTCGACAACTA
>DATHJA010000052.1:0-8893 GCA_035316475.1 Edaphobacter sp.
TAAATAGGTCTCCCTGAAAAGCTGGACCGCTCGCGCCCAAGCGGGCGTTTTCCGGTCTGTTAATCCCGTCTTCGATTCGTATTGGTGGACTACAGACTTACACCGCGATGAACTCACGATGAAGCGCCCTTTATCGGAAGGGTACGGCCGAACCATTGAGGAATTCATGGGTCCGGATCAGGATGCCGGGGTGAGCTCCCTTTTCATCTCTATATTCTTCGTATCCATATAGAGGTCAGGACATACCCCGTGTACGACCGAAACAGTCTGTGTATGCGCCTAGTCTAACCCGGGCCCTGTAAACTGAATATGAAAATGTTTATTGACGAAGCAAAGATTCGCATCAAAGCCGGCGACGGCGGCAACGGCTGTATGGCCTTCCGCCGCGAGAAGTTCGTGCCCCGCGGTGGACCCTCCGGTGGCGACGGTGGCCATGGCGGCGATATCCTCATGACCTCTTCGCTCAGCCACAACACCCTCGTCCACTTCCGCTTCAACCCCGAGCACAAATCCGGACGCGGAGAGCATGGCATGGGCTCCAACATGTCGGGCCACGCCGGCGACCCCCTTCTGCTCCCTGTCCCCGTTGGTACCCTCGTCTACGACGAAGATACCGGCGAGCTCGTGCACGACTTCAACCGCCCCAACCAGACCGTCATCATCGCCCGTGGCGGGCGCGGTGGACGCGGCAACCAGCACTTCGCCACCAGCATCCACCAGGCTCCCCGTGAACACGAGCTCGGACGCTCCGGTGAAGAGCGCCATCTGCGTCTCGAACTTCGCCTGCTGGCCGATGCCGGCCTGGTCGGCTACCCCAACGTCGGCAAATCCACGCTGATCTCGCGGCTCTCCGCCGCCCGGCCCAAGATTGCCAACTATGCCTTCACCACGCTTGAGCCCAACCTCGGCGTCGTCAAGGTGGGCGATTTTCCGCACGAGCAGTCGTTCACCATCGCTGACCTCCCCGGCCTTATCGAAGGCGCGCACCTCGGCGCCGGGCTCGGCACCCAGTTCCTCAAGCACATCGAGCGCACCAGCGTCATCGTCCACCTCATCGACGTCTCCGATTCGAGTGGCCGCCCTGACCCGGTAGAAGACTTCAAGGTCATCACGGAAGAGCTGGCCAGCTTCGACCCCAAGCTGGCCAAACGGCCCACCATCCTTGTCGCCTCGAAGGCCGACGTCGCCAACCCCGATAAGCTCAAAAAACTAACCACCTATGCTAAACGCCGCAAGATCCCGTTCTATCTCATCTCGGCGGTCACCGGCGAAGGCATCGATGCTCTCAAATACGCCGTCGCCACGGCCGTCGCCGAGCACCGTCCGGTGCCAATCGAGGACGAGCCCACGCCGCCGGAGAAGCTGAAGGCTGCCTACCCGCCGCCCGCTGCCTCAGCACGCCGCAATCGACGCTGAATCGGAAAATAGTTCTTCCACTGTCATTCCGAGAGGATGCGTAGTCGAGAATCATGCCTCTTATTCGAACCACAATCAATGCTCGGGATCACCCGGTAAAATCTCTACTCGGCCCGCAGCACTACCGAAGGCTCTACTGCGGCGGCCTTGCGAGCCGGCAGCAGCGCTGCCACAACGGCCACTGCCGCGACTAGCCCCACCGCAATCGCGTACGCATACGGGTCCGTTGGAGACACACCGAACAACTGGCTGCGCAGCAGCCTCGCCAGCATCACTGCCACAGGCAACGCCACCGCGATACCTATCCCCGCAAGCCGCAGCACATCACCAAAGACAAGTTGCGAGATCAACCACCGCGACGAGCCCAGCGCCATCCGGATGCCGATCTCGTTCGTCCGTTGGCCCGTCGTATACGCCACCACGCCATACAGGCCCACGCCCGCAAGCACCGTCGCGAGCACACCGAACGCAACCGCCAGCAGCTCGATCAGGCGGTCATTGCGCAAATCTTCGTCGATCTGCTCCTCCATCGTGCGGAGGTTGTCGATCGCCAGCAACGGATCGACACCCGCCACCGCCCGCCGTATCGAAGCGAACATCGTTTCAGCCGGGACATGCGTCCGCGCATAGAAGTAGATGGCCCGATTCGCATCCGATCCCGTCGCCTGCTCCAGCGGACTGAAGAAGGCGGGCTTCATCGTATCGCGAAGATCGGCGTGAAGAAAGTCGCGTACTACGCCGACGATCTCGATGTCGAAGACAGGCTTTCCCGGCCCTCCGTCCGCCACCATCTGCCCCACCGCCTTCGCCGGCGAACCGAAATATTTCTTTGCCAGCGTCTCATTCACGATCGCTACCTTCGGATGGTTCGCGTTGTCGTCCGCTGTAAACGCACGACCAGCCGCCAGCGACACATGCAGCGTATCGAAGAACCCGGGGCTGATGTTCGTCTTGTCAACATTGATGTCTTCATCCGGCGCCGCCTTGTAACCTGCAAAGGTCACGTTGCCGCTGTGACTGCTGTAGCCGAGTTGCGGCGAGTTTGCAGCGCCCACGTTCTCGACCCCCGCAATCGTGCCCAGGCTCTCAAACATCCTCTGGCGCATCACTGGAATCCTTATGGCGTCGTACCCCGCAAGCCTCGGCGCCAGTGCGAATCCTATGAGGTGATCTGTCTTGAAACCCACGTCGAATGAGCGAAGCTGCTGAATCGTCCGAACAAACAATCCCGCGCCGACCAGCAGCAGCAGACTAAGTCCGATCTGCGCCCCCACCACAACTCCACGGAAGCCTGGCTTGCTGCCCGAGCCTGTCGCCCCCTGCGTACGCAGCGCCAACGTCAGGTCAGGCCTGAGCGCCTGCAACACTGGAGGAAGGCTGAAGAAGACACTCACCGCCAGAGCAATCGCAAAGTTGAACAGCAGCAGACGCGAGTCCATTGAGGGAAGGAACGCGTCTCCCATACGATGCGCCAGAATGCGAATCGCAGTGGGAGCCAACAACAGTCCTGCCAGACCGCCGCCTATGCCGATCAGCAACCCCTCCAACAGAAGCTGCTGCACGATGCGCACCGCCTTCGCGCCCAGCGCATAGCGCAGAGAGAACTCCCGCACCCGCGCCGTCGAGCGAACCAGCAGCAGGCTCGCCACATTCACCGCTGCAATCAGCAGCACCAACCCCGCCATCGCCATCACCACCAGTAACGGCGTCTCGAACGACTCGCGATTGTATGAGAACCCGCGCGCCGCCGGCTGCACCAGCAGACGGCTGTTCGTCAGGAACTCATCGGTAAACCGCTTCGACTGGGTTCCCAGCGCCTTCAGCTCATCTGCCCGGAGCGCGTGCCACAGCGGAGCGCTGATCGCCTCGGCCTGCTTCGTACTCACTCCATCCTTCAACCGGCCGATGATGTTCATCCAGCGGTCCTTGTGGTCCGTGAGCCGCCGCCCCTGCCCCGGGATCACCTGATCGATCATCGCCATCGGCACAAACATCGCCGGAGTCTCGCCCCACACCGCACTGCGGAACCCTGGAGCCGACACGCCGATCACCCTGAACGGATTCCCATTCAGCGAGATCGTCTGGTTCACCACCGATGCATCCGAGTTCATATGTGCGCGCCAGTAGTCGAAGCTCACCACGACTACCGGAGCCGCGTCCTTCTGCTGATCCTCGGCCTGCGTGAACACCCGCCCCAGCGCCGGTCCCACGCCCAGCATCGCGAAGTAGTTCCCGCTTACGATCTCCACCTCGGCAAACTCTGAAACGTTGCCGCGCGTTAGATTGACATCGGTCTTCGAGGTCGCCACCAACGCCTCGAACGCCGCATCCTTGTCTCTCAGGTCGCGGTACATCGGGTACGAGAAGTACGACTCCTCCCCTCCGCCGTGGCTGCTTGAATGTCCCTGCCACGCATGGCCTGTCCCCTGCAGATACACCAGCCGCTGCGGTTCCCTGACCGGCAGCGACCGCAGCAGCGCCTGATCCAGCAGCGAGAAGATCGCCGTATTCGCTCCCACGCCCAGCGCCAGTGTCAGCACCGCCGTCAGCGTAAACACAGGCGAGCGCCGCAACTGGCGCAGCGCGTATCGAAGATCATTCAGGATGTTCTGCATGAAGGCCTCACCTCGTACGAGGACAGACGTGTCCATCCGTATCCTGAGCACGTCATTTTCCACCTGCGAACAATCTCTTTTCAATGGGTTAGGACGTGAAGCGAGCGTCTCGACTGTCCGCAATCGCAATTATTTGTCCGGAAACGAACACCCAGATGTTCTGTTCAATCCATCCGGAGCGCGTCCATGGGATCAATACGGGAAGCCCGGCGCGAGGGAATCCAGCACGCCGCCAGCGATACCGCGATCAGCAGGAGCGGCACCACCGTGAACGTCGCCACATCCCACGGTTGCACGCCATACAGCAGGCTTCTCGTCAGCTTCGCAGCCGCAAGAGCAATCGGCAACCCCAGGGCCACCGCGATCAGCACCAGACGCATCCCTCCGCGTACCACCATCCGCTGCACCTGCTCCTCCCTCGCTCCCAGCATCATGCGGACTCCAATCTCCTTCGTCCGCTGGCTCACCGAATAGCTCATCACGCCATACAGACCGACAGACGCAAGCGTCACGCCCACAAACCCAAAGACCGAGAACAACACCCCCACCAGCCGCGGTAGAAATAGCGCTTCGTACAGATGCTCCTCCATCGTCTGGGTGTTGAAGATCGCAAGTGCTGGATCGACCGCGTGGATCTGGATTTCCATCGCCTTGGTCAGCACTGTCGCATCGCCCTCATACCGTGCCATCACCGTATACCCATCCTGCGATGGGTCGCTCGCCACGTTCTGGTTGATCGAGCGATACAGCACCGGCCGCTGCTGCTCGCCGATCGTGCGCGATTTCGTGTCTTTTACTACGCCCACAATCTCGTAAGGCACACCCGCTCCATTTACCATGTGCCCCACAGGATTCTCACCCTGGAAGAACCTCTTCATAAACTCTTCATTGACGATCCCTATCTTCGGTGCCGTTGGATTCTCCTCACCAAAGTCACGGCCGGCAATGCGAGGAATCCCAAGCGTCTCGAAGTATCCAGGCCCAGCCATATACAACTCGACGACGTTCGCACCCTGCAGCTTCGGCCTTCCCGGAACCTCGAAGCTGTCGCTGCGATGTCCCATCGACAACGGCACGCCGTCTGTCGTCGTGGCCGAGATCACTCCCGGCAACCTCGCTATGCGTTCGCGCACCTCGCGCAGCATCACGATAGAGCGCTCCGGGGTGTAGCGATGCAGATGCGGATCGACCGCCATCATCACCACGCCGCGCGACCGGAAGCCCACGTCGATCTTCGCCGCACGCTCAAGGCTACGCAGAAATAGTCCTGCGGCGCACAGCAGCACGAACGACAGCGTGATCTGCGCGACTACCAGCACCCCGCGCAGGCTCCACCGGTGCCCCGGTCTCGCTAATGCATCCTCGCCCTTCAATGCATTCGGCATTACGGGACGCGACGCCGTCCACGCCGGAACAAAACCGCAGAGGAACCCGGCCGCTACACTCAGTGCAAACGTGTACAGCAGTACGCGCCAGTCCACATGCACACTCAGATCCATTGCCACCGGCACCGGCAGCTTAAACGAGGACAACGCATACGTGGCCCACAGCGAAAGCAACACGCCCACCACTCCGCCGCCGAGCGCAAGCAGAACGCTTTCGAGCAGCATCTGCCGCAGCAGTTGTGCGCGCGTTGCTCCCAACGCAAGCCGCACCGCCATCTCGCGCTGCCGCTGCGCGCCTTGAGCAAGCAGAAGATTCGCTACATTCACGCACGCAATGCACAGCACCAACAGAGCGACGATCCACAGTGCCAGCAGAAACATCTCAAGCGCCTTCTTGTCGCGCGCCATGAAGGATCCCACCGGCTCAATGCGAAAGCCGTCATCCTTGTCCGTTGCCGGATGAGCCTGCGACAGCCGCTGCGCAATCACATCCAGCTCGCGCTGTGCCTCGGCCTTCGTCACCCCAGGCTTCAGTCGCGCCTCAGTCCTCAGCCACTGCATGACCCGCGACTCCTCTTTTGGCGCATTTGCGACAAGCTCCCGCAGATCGCCCAACGGAACCCAGAACTGCGAGTCCAGCACCTGATCGAGCCCGTGAAACCCACGCGGAGCTACACCCACCACAGTGTAAGGACGCCCCGACAGATCGATCGCCTTGCCGACAATCCCCGCATCGCCACCGAACTTTTGCTGCCATAACCTGTAACCAAGCACTACGACCGGAGCATCCTCTTCGCCCGCAGCGAACCCGCGACCCGCAGCCATCTTCAGCTGCGCGACATCAAAGTAATTCTCCGTGGCCGCCTGCCCCCACTCGCGCTTCGACTCGCCTTCCGCACCAATCGCGGCAGGAACAAGTTCGTAGTAGCCCGCAATGCCGGAAAATGACTGCGACTGCGACTGCAGGTCGCGATACACCGGTGCCGGAAGATGGTTGCAGCACTGCCCGTGTTCGTAGCTCCGGTAGATCGTCACCAGCGACGACGGCTCGCCAACCGGCGGCGGCTCAAGCACGAACCTGCTCACCAGTGAAAAGATCGTCGAGTTCGCCGCAATACCTAACCCGATCGACAGCATTACAGTCAACACCAGCGCCTTCGCATGCCCAAGCCTTCGCAGCGAATACACCATATCGCCCCACAGCCGGTCGGCCCACGACTCCCATCCCGCGCTCCAAACCTTCTGCTTCACAGAGTCGGCGCTTCCCGCCTCCGCACGAGCGGCCTTCATCGCATCCTTCAGGCTCATTCCGCCGCGCATCTTGTCGCTCACCGATTCGCCGATGTAAGCCTGCAGCTCCTCGTCGATCTCGGCATTGCGCCCGCGCTTGTTCCTCAGCGCCTTCAAGCCTTCTCCCAGATTCCGCAATGTGTTCATGACGATGCCTCAAGGATCTTGTTGATCGCCGCAATCTGTCGGTCCCAGGTCGCAGTCTCGTTCCTGAGCGCCTTGCGACCCTTCTCCGTGATCGTGTAATAGCGTGCGCGCCGATTGTTCTCTGTCGCTCTCCACTCACCCTTCACGTGCCCCGCGCGCTCCATCCGGCTCAATGCCGGAAGCAGCGATCCCGGATTCACCCGGAAGGCGCCGTCGCTGATCTGTTCAATTCGCTGCGCGATCCCGTACCCATGCATCGGCATCAAAGCCAGAGTCTTCAGAACCAGCATCTCCAACGTTCCCTGAATCAGATCTGTCGAATCACCGGCCATTCCTGTTCACTCTCCTCTTGACTATCTAGTGGTAGCGCCAGCACCTCTAGACTGTCAAGAGGAGAGTGACGAATTGCGCTGCATTGCCGGGCCATCGTCACTAAGCCGGGCTCTTCGCTGAGATGCTCAGGCCCCCGAAGACGACCTTCGCAGCATCTCAAACAACAGAGTGATCGATCGGGTTCGCATTCACGCGTATGGAACTCTTCCCTTTGCGTTGCGTTAACCTGAACAGAGAGGCCCTCCCATGAACCGTCAGCGCGCTTTCTTCTTTCTTCTCTTTGCCCTTCTGTTGGCTCCTGCCGCGCTTCGCGCCCAGATTGCCGTCTATGCCGGCTTCAGCGGCGCTCCAATCAGCGGAACCTCCGAAACCGACCGGGCCTACGGTCCGCTCGTCGGTGTGTACAAACAGACCGGTCACGCCGCCAGCCTCGTCAGCATCGGGGGCGATCTCCGCGGATCGTTTCTCACTCGCAACGACTTCCACTTCTACACATTCGCGGCTGGTCCTCGCCTCGCCTTCAAAGCGCCCCTGCTGCCCTTCCGCCCCTACGTCGAGGGCCTCGTCGGCGTCGGCAACATTCACAACGGCGGAACCGGCTCGAACACGCACTTTAACTATCAGGGCATCGCCGGGCTCGACGCGACCATCCTTCCCCGCATCGACTGGCGCGTCGTCGAGTTCAGCTACAGCGCCGTCTCCAGCCAGTCCATCAACGCCAAAATCCTTACCACCGGCCTGGTCTTTAGAATCTGGTAGCCTTCAGGATCTGGGGGCTGTGATAGCGTTTCGGGCATGAGGCTAGCTCTCTTCGGCGGAACCTTCGATCCCCCCCACCGTGGCCATCTCGCCATCGCAAAGGCCGCCGCGGACGCCTTCCGGCTCACCACCGTGCTCTTCGCTCCTGTTGGCTCCCAGCCTCTCAAGGAAGGCCGCACGGCCACCTCCTTCGCCGACCGGCTGGCGATGGTCCGGCTGGCCTGCGAGGCCGATCCCCGCTTCCAGGCCTCCCCCCTCGACGCTCCCCGCAGCGACGGCGCTCCCAACTACACCGTAGATACGCTCGCCAGCCTCCGCAGCCAAATGCCTGCCGCCTCGCTCTTCAACCTTGCAGGTGCCGACAGCTTCCTCTCCCTGCACTCCTGGCGCGAACCACAACGGCTGCTTGCCCTGGCCGAATGGATCGTCGTCAGCCGCCCTGGCTCTCCCCTTGACGATCTCACCCGGCTCGGGCTCGCAACCGAGGAACACAAGCGCGTCCACCTCATCGAGACCGTCCATGAAGATGTCTCGGCAACCGATCTGCGCCGCCGCCTAGCTGCGGGAGAAGATTGTGACGACCTGCTCCCTCCACCGGTCGCGCAGTATATCCAGAGCCACGGCCTCTATCGCGACTCTCCTGCAGCCTCCGCCAGCAATTCCTCCTGACAATCCACATCGCACAGGCTGGCATCGCCAACCCCGACCGTCTACCATGGAAACAAGGAGCCGCATGCCCTCAATTGAAAGCAATCAGCTACTGGTCGCCGCCGCTGCGGCCGCCGAAGACAAGAAGGCCGAAGAGATCCGCATCCTCGCGCTTGACCCCGCCGAAAGCGGGCTCACCGACTATTTCCTGATCTGTAATGGCACCAACGACCGCCAGAACCTCGCCATCTCCGACGAGATCGAGCTCCGCCTGAAGCGCGAGTTCGGGGTTTATCCCAA
>DATHJA010000053.1:0-9266 GCA_035316475.1 Edaphobacter sp.
TCTGGCCTGGTGACCAGATGGCCATTTTTCGCCACCAACAGAATCAGCAATTCCATTGGGATTTTTTCCAGTTTCAGGTTCCGCCCCGCGCGGCATAACTGATAGCGAGCACGATCCAGTTCAAATTCTTCGAATTTGAACGCCGCGACTGCCACAATAGCGCGCTCCAATCGAGGAGAAAAAGTATAGCACCTGACGTCAGAAACGACAGCAATCAATGTGTATTCAGGCAGTTACATCTCCACCAAATCTTCACCACGGCTTTACATCTCCTCCATTGTGCTTGTCTGCCTTCCCGATGTCTCCTCGGGCGTGCTGGCAGCGCCGGCGAAGAGGAGAATGTTTATGAAGACACTATGTAGAGCGGTGACCGCGACTCTGGGAGCGGTCTTATTCGGAATGTCATTCGTCACCAGTGCAAGCGCCGAATGTGGCTATTATCGTGGATCTCAAGCCGCCCCCGTCAGTTGGCACCAGCAGGGGGCGTGGCAAGGAAGGGATCAGGACAGTGAATCCGACAAGGACTCGATCGTGGGGTTCTGGCAATTTAAGTTTGTATCCAAAGACAGCAGCGGTATACCTGATGGCACTGTGGTCGATGCTGGATACGCCCAGTGGCATAGCGACGGAACAGAAATAACCAATTCGGGTGGACGTCCCCCCCTGACGGGCAACTTCTGTCTGGGAGTGTGGAAGAAGACTGCACGATCCACCTACAAGCTCAATCACTTTGCTTTGAGCTGGGATCCCACGGGAAGTTCTCTGATCGGTCCAGCCAACATCCGTGAGGATGTCACCGTGAGTCATGACGGAAAGACCTTTACGGGGACCTTCACGATCGATCAATTTGATCAATCAGGAAATCTGCTAGCCCACGTCGCTGGGGTCGTTTCCGCAACACGCATCACAGTCGATTCACCGGTGGAAAAATTGTTTTGAACTTCGAGAAAGGTCTGGGCCCATATCTCGTTGGGGCAATATTGGAGCGGAGTCCTCAGGACGAAGCGACTCTCTGCCCGCGCAGCCTCAAAAGCCTGTCAAGCCAACATCCACCGCAACCCAAAGAAACAAAACAACATCCGTGTTGCCGATTCACCCCTTCCCTTTTGCTAATATTTAAAGAGAGGCCCCAATTTCGGGGCCTTTTCTTTATATAACTGGCTCAAAGATGGAAGTACCAAGCTATCCATAAAAGAATGAAGACTTTGCACGAAAAAGTACAGGGGCGGGCGTCTCGAAGAGCGATAAACTTAAAATGGAAAACGCAGAACGGAAAAGAACCCCATCAAGATGGAGGTCCGAACCTAAGTGAAATGAATGGAAGACTTTGCGCAAAAAAGTACGGGGAAGGGGGTACCTACACCGCGACCGTAAATGTATCCTCGGTCCGGGTCACGGCACGGTATAGCGTATCCCGCTCGAAGGGCTCGCGTCCGGCCTCGGTGATCAGCCGGACCAGATCCTTCCGCCGCAGCCCCTGAGGAGTCGTCGCCCCGGCATCGTGGTAGATCTTCTCCTCGACCACCGTGCCATCGATATCGTCGGCACCGAACCGCAGCGAGATCTGCGCCATCTTCGGCGAGACCATCTGCCAGTAGCTCTTGATATGCGAAAAGTTGTCCAGCATCAGCCGCCCCACGGCGATCTGCTTGATATCCAACATTCCCGTCGTCTTCGGAATGTGAGCCAGAGCCGTGTTGTCCGGATGAAACGAAAGTGGAATGAACGTCTGGAACCCGCCCGTCTCGTCCTGAACCTCGCGCAGCTTCACCAGGTGATCCACGCGGTCTTCGTCGTTCTCGACGTGACCGTAGAGCATCGTCGCATTCGACCGCAGACCGATCTTATGCGCCTGCCGCGCAGTATCCAGCCACTCGGAGCCGTCGATCTTGTGGTCGCAGATGATGTGCCGGATCCGGTCCGCGAATATCTCCGCGCCCCCGCCGGGCATCGAATCGACGCCAGCTGCCTTCATCTTCTCCAGCGTCTCTAAGATCGTCATCTTGCCCCGCTTGGCCAGGAAGGCAACCTCGACCATCGTGAACGCCTTGATGTGAACCTTCGGGAAGCGCTCCTTCAACCCGCGCACCAGATCCATGAAGTACTCGAACGGAAGATCAGGATGCAGCCCGCCGACGATATGGAACTCGGTCACCGCCTCGGTGTAGCCGGCCCCCGCCGTCTCCCAGGCCTCTTCGAGAGCCATCGTATACGTCCCGGCCTCACCCTTCTTCCGGCCGAAAGCACACAAGCGGCACGACGCCACGCAGACGTTCGTCGGATTGATGTGCCGGTTGACGTTGAAGTAAGCAACATTGCCATGCAGCTTCTCACGGACATAGTTCGCGAGCCACCCCACGGCCAGGATGTCGCCGCTGCGGTACAAACGAACGCCATCCTCGAAGCTCAACCGCTCGCCGGCAAGCACCTTCTCCGCGATCGGCGCGAGAGCGCGGTCGTCTGTCTGAAAGGAGTGCCGCGGCGGCGCAGACGGAGTCTGAGAACTTGCACCAGTTGTCTCAAAGCTCCCGGATGTTGTCTCAAAGCTCGTAGGTGTTGTCTCTAAGCTCATAGCTCGATTCTAATCCTCCGCGCGAGCCCCACGGCAACTCCTAGTGCTTCACGGCCTCGGCCGAGTTCACCATCACCGGCTGAATCACGACGCCATCAAACATGGTCGCCGCCACCATGTGGTCTCCAACCGGCCGCACCAGCCGAAGGTGCCAACCCGTATTCCAGTAGGTCACCTTCTGGTCCGGCACGTGCGCCGAGAACGCGATGGTGGTCGAGCCATTCGCTGTAATCAGGACCCGCTCCCCCTTCTCGTCGTAGAAGAGGTTGTTCACATCGCGAACGAAGAGGTTCTTCACCACCTTCCAGGTTGCTCCCTTATCCTCGGAGAGGTATAGGCCCTCGCGCCCTCCAACCCAGAAGCCTCCAACACCGTCCACCGCCACCGCCGCAATCTGGGTCAACTCCGGCGGAGGAGTCACAGAGGTCCATGTGCGGCCATCGTCGGTAGTAAGCGAGACCTTCGACAGCGACGCCGCCAGAACCGTAGACTTCGAGGAGCCGAGAGCGTACCAGACGTGCCCCTGAGGATCAGCAGCCAGAGTCCAGCTCTGGCCACTATCAAGGCTCTTCAGAACCCCGTCCGAGGTCGCCGCAAAGAGAATCTCGCCATCGCGGGTGAACGCAAAGACGGTTCCATCGAACGGCTTCGAAGCGGGCTTCTTCGCTGGCGCGACCTTCGCGACCGGCCTTCGCGCCGCGGCTCCCTTCCGCTTCGTGGTTACAGGCTTTGCCGGCGGAGGCGCGGTCACAGGAAGCTCCAGCGAGACCTTGTCCACCTTGCTCCAAAGCTCTCCGTTCAAACGATAGATTCCGTGCCTTGTCCCCGCCAGGATGGTTCCATCGGACGCTTGGCCAAGGCTGAGAACATCATGCGCTTCGAGTCCGGAGTTCTTCTGCGTCCACGTCAGACCTCCATTGGAGCTGACAAAGACTCCGCCCCAGGCCTTGTCGTTGACCATGCCGACGTAGATCGTTCCTGCATGGCGCATGTCTTCGACGTAAGAGGTAATCTGCCGCGAGGAGAATCCGCTGTTCGTCGCACGAAAGCTGGCGCCGCCATCGTTGGAGACAAGCACGCCCCCGCGATCCGTTGCCAACAACATGCGATTCGTATCCGAAGGATTGATAAAGACATCGTTCACTATCAGCTCAGGGCCCGTCGTCCGGATCCACGTCTTGCCGGAGTCGCTCGTGCGGTAGAGACCTTCGGTCGTGCCTGCGAAGACGATGTTCTGGTGCTGCGGGTCCTGCATCAGAACCCGTGTCCTGCGAGCGGTCGATGGAATTCCCTGAATTTTGTGGAAGAGGGAGCCTGCGGACTCGCTCTTATAAATTCCCGAGCAGGCACTGACGTAGACGACGCTGGGGTCCTTGGGATCGATGATGATCGAGAACACATCCGAGTCGTCGATCACGCCTTCCTTGATGTTCGCCCAGTGAGCGCCATCATCGGTCGTCTTCCATGGCAGATGCCACGTTCCCGCGTAGATGGTCTTTGGATCCTTGGGATCGATGGCGACAGATTCCACCTCATGGATCTCCTTGCTGCCCTCTGGTGAGATCAGATTCCAGTGAGATCCGCTGTCGATCGTCTTATAGATTCCCTTGAGCGTTCCCGCGACGAGTATCTTTGGATCGGAGGGCGCGGTGACAAGAGCTCGGATGGACTGCTTCTTCATCTCCGGCTGCTCTAACCAGGTTGCTCCGCCATCGTCACTGACGTAAAGTCCGCCATCGTCGCTTCCCAGAACCCAGGCTCCGACAAGGATCCTGTGCGGGTTCGAAGCGTCGATCACGATATTGTCCAGAACCAGGTCGTCGCGATTTCCTATGCGAGCAAGCCGCTTCCACTCCACTCCGGCGTTTCGCGACTCGTAGATCCAGCCGGTCGCCGTCCCGAGATAGAGATGCTGGCTGTCATGAGGATCCGCCGCAAACGAACGAGCGTCCCCTCCATCCGGTCCGAAGGGGAGCCATGTGGAAGAGCTGGCCTGTGAACGAGCGGAGAAACAAATCAAGGCAAGAAGCGTGAAAAGAAAAGTACGTCTTTGTCTGTGTCGCATAGATCCCAATATCAGGTTTAACCAAGCCGATCTTTTATGTTATCTGAATCGGGCAACAAAAAGGCTGACCGGGAAGGTTCCCGGTCAGCCTTGGGTTAAGGTTCGTTTTGACTACTTCTTGTGCCGGCGAGCTGGCCGAGTGCGAGGCACAGCCTTCACAGCGCTCTCATCCACCGGCGTAAGGCCAGTCTGATCAAGCGTTGCTCCGGTTGGGATCAGCGTCGAGGATACCGTCTTGCCATCCTGCGATCCGGTGTAGACCGAGACGCGGCTGGCATCGATACCCTTCTCCGTCACCAGGTACTCCTTGGTGTTGACGGCGCGGGCGGCAGCAGCCTTGGCTCCAGCCTTCTCGTTGCTGGCGGCATTGCCGACAACTGCGAGCTTCGCATCCGAGGAGCGCTGCAGGTTCAGAGCGACCTCGTCGAGGCAAGCCTTGGCTTCGTTGTCGACACGAGCCGGACGGCGCTTGTCACGATCGAAGTTGATCGAGCAGAGTGCCGAGGTCGACGGTGCCGGCGGAGCCGGAGGAGCGTTGACGGTAACATCGGCCGTGCAGGAGGCCGACTGCCCCTTGTCGTCAACCACATTCGCCGTCACGGTAATGGTTCCCGGGGCTGCGCCAGTGGTGTTGAGGGTCGCGGTCGAGGTGTTTCCGGTGACCGAACCAGCCGTCGAGCTGTAGCTGTAGGTCAGAGGACGATTCTGCGGGCTGGTTCCGTTGGCGGAAATGGTCGAAGAGTCGCCAGGAGCCACGGTGGACGGATTCGCCGAGCAGGTGACCGTCGGAGGCTGGAACTGCTGAATGGTGAACGGAGCCGAGCAGTCCGCCATCTCGCCAGGCTTGTTGCCCTCGGAGATGTGGCCCTTGACCGTGTAGCTGCCAGGCGCCAGATTCGTGGTGGTCACGTTGGCGGTGGTATCGGTCCCGGCGACAGTGCCGCCATCAGAGGTCCAGTTGTAAGTCGGGGTCTTCTTCGGGTTCAGGTTCGCGGCCGTTCCGGTCACGGTGATCGGGTCACCCGGGTAAGCGGTCGAAGGCGACGCCGAGCAGGTGAAGGTGACAGGCGGAGGCGGAATGATGTGGCCGAAGTGCGTCACGAGACCGGTGCTCAAGTCGACACCGCTGAGGTTGGCGCGGCCACCCAGCGGAATCGCGGGCGGAGGTCCAAGATACGGACCGAAGTTCGCATGGATGTAGCGATAGTCTGCCTCAAACAGGCGGAACGCAAAGCGGTGATTGAAGAATGGCAGATCGTAGTCCATGCCGCCACCGGCAGTCAGGGTCGGTCCCCAGGTCCACGGCTCCTTGTATGTGGCCGAGTTGGGTCCGGCGAGCCTGGCCCCGCCCGCAAGACCGTGGGCGAAGAGGGTGAAGTTCTGCATGGGAGCGCGGAAGATGGGACCGGCAGAGGAGCTGTAAAGGCCGTCGTTGTTTCCATCCGGATGGGCTACTATGTTGACCTCGCCGCCGAAGTACTTGTTGAAGTAATAGGCGCCGCTTGCGATCGCTCCAAGATCAATGGAGCTGTAATTGATACCGGCGGGCTTCAACTGGCCGTGCGCTCCGAAGTAGGAATAGCCCGTAAAAAGATCGAAGCGGGAGGGGTTGACGCCCGTGGGGGCGGTTGTGCTGGGAGTCTGCGCACCCAGACTCGCGACTCCAAGACTGACTGCACATGCAGCCAGTACGAACCGGCCAAGACTACGTAAAGGGCTATAAACCATTCGACTTCCTCCGCTCAAATTCTTCCAAGTGTCAAGAGCCTGTCAGGCTCAATCTTGTTGATATGGTGCTTCGATTCAGTAAAGCTTACCGCAGGTTGCTAACTGTACCGGTAAAAAATACTCTCCGGTAACTATATTTTCAACACTTTACATCCTTTGAAGCAAGGGACCGACTAGGGAGAACCTTCCAAGTTATTAGAGGGGTACTAAAGTTCAGGATAGATTCAGCGTCTTTCGTATCGTTCCGCGTTCGCTCTGTATCTTCTCTTGTAACAATGTTATAGCGTACAACAACTGCTCCGGGCGCGGGGGGCAGCCGGGCACATAAATGTCGACCGGAATGACCTGGTTGACCCCCTGGAGCAGGGCGTAATTGTTGAAGACCCCACCCGAGGTCGCGCAAGCTCCCATCGAGATCACCCATTTGGGTTCCGGCATCTGTTCATAAAGGCGGCGAATGACAGGAGCCATCTTCTGGGAGACTCTGCCGGCAATAATCATCAGGTCGCTCTGCCGGGGCGAAGGCCGGAAGACCTCCGCGCCGAAGCGCGCGATGTCATAACGAGACCCACCCATGGACATCATCTCAATCGCGCAGCAGGCCAAACCAAAGGTCATTGGCCATACAGAGTTTTTACGAACCCAGTTAATCGCCGCGTCGAGCGATGCCAGAACGATGCCCTCCGGCTGATCGTAGCCCCAGCTAACCTCTTTCAGTTTTTCCTGATTTTTGGCAAAACTTTCGAGATTGCCGAAGAGATAGCGGTCTCCTTTTTGAGGAACCTCGGTGGGACGTCCACTGCTGGTATTCTCTACCGATTCTGTACCCATGTCTTCATAATAAGACCGACTTTGGTCTGCCGGCGATCTTAAACGCACATTCCATGCCTCATTTTCCGATAAACGGATCGCACGGGCCATCTGGATTGCGTCAGCGGGTATTTTCTTCCATGGCCGTCAACAGAGCCGAGCGAAGGGCCCGCTGCTGCTTTTTATCGAGTTTCGCGCCCTCGTGAGTCAGGTAGAAGACGTCGATCGCGGTCTCCCCCTCGGTGTCGACCAGAGCGACCTCGATGTTATGGCCGTGGGCAGCGAGAGTGAGCGAGAGCGCGCGGAGGAGGCCGGGGAGGTCCTGCGCGATGACCTCGAGCAAGGTGCTGTGCGAGGAGACATCGTCGTTGAACTCGACGCGCGATTGCACAACGACCTTGGGAGCCTTTCGACGGCCACGGCGTCGCGCACTCAGAAGCTTTTCGACGGACATGGCCCCGGTCATGACGTCGTAGATGCTCCTGACGAACCGCTCGTGCTCGGAGGAGTTCATCTCCAGAGTGCGAAATGTGTCGGTGAACCGGAAGCTATCGACGACGATTCCCTGTCGATTGGAGAACGCATCCGCAGTGACGATGTTCATGCCCCAGGCGGAGAGCGCCCCCGTCATGTTGGCAAAGAGGAGGGCGCGGTCGGGGGTGACGACGGTGAGCTCGTTGACGGTGGGGGCATAGCGAAAGTCCAGCTGCACTCTGTCAGCAACCAGCCGCTCCGCCATGGCGAAGTGGGTACGGATCTGCTCGGGGGAGCGAGTGAGGACGTAGCGCTCGGGAAAGCCCTCGAGAAACTTCGCGACAGCATCTCTTTGATCCGGGACCAAGGCCGAGACGCGGTCGACGAGCTCCTGCGCCTCCTGGGCTCCGACACGCTCGTCGTCGACGCTGCGGTCGAGATAGTTCGCCGTGGCGATATACAACCGCCACAGGTTTTCCGCCTTCCAGGGAGTCAATGCGTCGGGATGGACGGCGTTGATGTCGGCATAAGTGAAGAGGGTCAACATGCGGAGAAGCTCGGGGGTCTGCACCTTGCCCGCGAAGGCTCGCACGGTCTCGGCATCGAAGATGTCGCGGCGCAGTGTGGAGGACATCTCCAGATGATTGGTGATCAGGCTGAGGACCAGATCGCTCTCGTAAGAGTCGAGCTCGAGCCGGGCGAGCAGGCCGCGAGCCATCCGCGAGCTCTCTTCGGCGTGGTCTCCGGTGCTGCGGCCTTTTCCGGTGTCGTGCAGCAGCGCCATCAGGTACAGCAAGGCGGGGTGTGGAAGCTCCCGCAGGAGCGCACCGAAGCGCGAGGCCCACTCGGTGCGCGAGCCCCACGCCAGCCTGGAGGCGACGGGAGCCGTTTCGAGGCTATGGAGTGTGTCGATCAGCACGAAGGTGTGCTCATCGACGGTGTAGCGATGGTAGGCATCGCGAATGACAAGTGCGTCGATGCCGAGGAATTCGGGGATCAACAGCTCAAGCAGGCCGAGAGCGTGCATCGCTCGAAGAGCGTCTCCGGCGTGCGGCCCCAGCAGGATCTGCTGCAAACGGCTCCAGAGCACGGGGCCTTCTTCCAGATTGGCCGAGATTGGCCCGAGGGCGTGCGAGAGCCTCTCTTCGGTCTCGCGACCCAGCGTACAGCCGGTACGGGCCATGGCGACGAAGATCTCAAGCACGATCTCGGGATTGTGGGCCGGGTCTTCCCTGCCCGATCCCAGGGATGCCAGGGGAGCGAGCAGGATCTGCCCGCGCTCGATATGAAACTCGCCGGAAGGCTCTGCGGCGCGGTCGCGCTTCAGAGGCTTCAGCGTCAGCTTCCGCGAGCGTTTCCGCGGGGGGAGGTTCTCGATCGACCGCTTCAGAGCGCGCTCAATGCTGCGCGCGTGACGAAAGTAAATCCTCATCCAATATGCAGCATCGACGGCCTGGCCGTGGCCGCCGCTGAGACCGGCCGAGATCGCTGCGGCGGCATCCTGCGCCTGCCAGTCCAGGGTGTTGTCGTCGCGTTCGTGACGGTAATGAAGAAAGCAACGCACGAGACGAAGGAACTCAACCGCTTGCCGAAAGATTGTGTCTTCCGCCGTCGCGG
>DATHJA010000054.1:0-8518 GCA_035316475.1 Edaphobacter sp.
CTGCTGGTCTATCTTCCGCCTGACTACGACTCCTCCACCCAGCGTTACCCAGTGATCTACTTCTTCCCCAGTCCATTTGACTCCAGCTTCCGCGCCATCTTCGATAAGTCAGGCGCACAAAGCATCCTCGACCACGCCATCGCCGCCGGCACCATCCGCAAATTCATCTTCGTCACCGTCGATATGACTACGCCAATAGGAAGCTCCTGGTACGTCAACTCCTCCGCGACAGGCAACTGGGAAGACTTCGTCGCCAAAGAGCTCGTCCCCTACATGGACACCAACTTCCGTACCCTTCCCTCGCGTGACTCCCGTGGCATCGCCGGGCACTTTATGGGAGGCTACGGCGCAATCCGCATCGCGATGGAGCACCCGGACCTCTTCGGCAGCGTCTATGCCCTGCATCCCGTAGGCACCGGCAACGGCGTCAAAATTCTCGCCGGACTCCCCAACTGGGAGCTCATGGAGAACGCCAAGACACTCGACGACGTTCGTAAAGACGGCTACTCCACCATCTTCGCCTCCATCTTCGAAGCACACGTTCCGAATCCCAACAACCCTCCGCTCTATATCGATTTTCCCGCGCATCGCATCAATGGCCAGCTCGTCATCGACCCCAAGGTCATGGATCGCATGCGTGAAAATTTCTTCCTCGAGTCGCTCATCGGCAAGTACGCCGACAATCTCAAGTCCCTGCGTGGTTTCAAGTTCGACTGGGCACGCAACGACTCCAACTTCGACCACGTCTACTCCAACCAGGCCTTCACTCACAAGCTGAACGAATACGGCATCCCGCATGAAGCCGAGGAGTACAACGGCATATCCAGCGAAGACGTTATCTGGGGCCCCGAAGGCCGCATCGCCACCGATCTGCTCCCCTTCTTCCAAAGCCACCTCGTCTTTCAGTAGTAGTAGCCTTGAACAAGCTAAGACTATGAGCACCCCCAGCAGAGTCACGCGCAGCAGATTCGAGTATGAAGAAGGCGCCCATCTCGCCTGGCTCGAGTTCGAGACCGACGACCGCGGCTGGATCACCCTGCTCCACACCGAGGTCCCCGCCGCCATCCGCGGACAAGGCATCGCTGGAATACTGGTGCGAATCGCGCTCGAATACGCCCGAGACAACAAGCTGCGTGTAGATGTCGTCTGCCCGCTCGCCGCGGACTTCCTCCGCCGCCACCCCGAACTGAAGCCCTGACGCAGAGCTTCACCCCGTCAAGACCTGCCTGACAACCTGCAATTCGCCCTTCGCGTTACCCTATACCTATGTTCACCGGCCTGATCGAAACCACGGGAACCATCCTCTGCGTCACTCCCAACGCCGGAGTAACGCGCATCACCATCGGCGCCCCCGCCGCACTCGTCGGGCGTCTCTCCACCGGCGACTCGGTCGCCGTCTCGGGCGTCTGTCTCACCGCGCTCGACATCGAGCCCAACGCCTTCCCTGCTCGCTTCTCCGCCGACCTCGCCGCCGAGACCATCGCACGAACCACCCTCTCGCGGCTCAAGTCCGACTCCGTAGTGAACCTCGAGCTGCCCACCCCCGCCGGTTCCCCCCTCGGCGGCCACGTCGTCCAGGGCCACGTCGACTCCACCGGAACTCTCCGCGCCATCGAGCCCATCACCGCCGACACCGAGACCACCGACTACCGCCTGCGCTTCACCATCCCCGACTCTCTCGTCCGCTACGTCGTCGAAAAGGGATCCATCACCGTCGAAGGCATCTCCCTCACCGTCGCCTCCATCCGAACCAACGAGGTTGAGATCGCCATCATCCCCCACACCTACACAACCACGAACCTCAGTACGCTCTCCCCCGGAGACTCCCTCAACATCGAAGTCGACGTGCTGGGAAAGTACGCCGAGCGACAAGGCGAAACCTCCAACGGCTTCGCCCTCACCGAGCAATACCTCATCGCCAACGGATACTGACCGTCTACTCCCCTCGACTTCAAGAAAGGAGTCGCATGACCGACGCCACGCACCGCTCCCCCTTCAAACCCGCAAAACTCCTCATGCTCGTAGGAGACTTCGTCGAGGACTACGAGGTCATGGTTCCCTTCCAGGCCCTTCAGATGGTTGGCCACACCGTCCACGCCGTCTGCCCCGGCAAGAGCTCCGGCGACCGCGTCCGCACCGCCATCCACGACTTCGAAGGAGACCAGACCTACTCCGAAAAGCCCGGCCACAACTTCGTCCTCAATGCCACCTTCGATGAGATCAAGCCCGAGGACTACGACGCCCTCGTCGTCCCCGGTGGCCGCGCCCCCGAATACCTCCGCCTCAACCAGCGCGTGCTCGAGATCATTCGCCACTTCGACAAGACCGGCAAACCCATCGCCGCCCTCTGCCACGGACCGCAGCTCCTCGCCGCCGCCCGCGTTCTGCAAGGAAGGCGAGTCAACGCCTATCCAGCCTGCGCCCCCGAGGTCGAGCTCGCCGGAGGAACCTTCATCCCCCTCGAGGTAACCGACGCCATCACCGACGGGAACCTCGTCACCGGACCCGCCTGGCCCGCGCATCCAGCCTGGCTCGCCCAGTTCCTCCAGGTCCTCGAAGCCCACCTCGCAAAGTAGACATCTACAACCACTTCCGGGTCATTCCGAGCGAAGTCGAGGACCATCAGCGCCCGGATTCCCATCCTTCGTGAAAGAAAAGATAATCTGACCAAATCCTCCGCCATCCTCTGAATCCTTTCCCATCTCGGCCTCATCAATTAGACGTTTGTCGAAATATAAAAGGAAAACAGAGGTAAGAGAGATGAGCAAGCTTACAGGAAAAGTCGCGGTCGTCACGGGAGCCTCTAAGGGCATCGGAGCCGACATCGCCAAGGGACTGGCGAAGGAGGGGGCCTCCGTCGTCGTCAACTACGCCTCCAGCAAAGAGGGAGCAGAAAAGGTTGTCGCCGAGATCACCAAAGCAGGAGGCAAGGCCATCGCCGTCCAAGGAGATGTCGCCAAAGAGGCCGACGTCCAGCGTCTCTTCGCCGAGACTCAGAAGACCTTCGGCAAGCTCGACGTCCTCGTAAACAACGCCGGCGTCTATCAGTTCTCCCCTCTCGAAGAGTTCACCAGCGAGCTTTATAACCGCATCTTCAACACCAACGTCCTCGGCGCGCTTCTCGCCACCCGCGAGGCCGTCAAGCTCTTCGGCGACAATGGTGGAAGCGTCATCAACATCGGTTCGGCCGCCACGGAGCTCAACCCGCCCACCAGCGTCGTCTACACCGCAACCAAGGGCGCTCTCAATTCCATCACCTCAGTGCTCGCCAATGAGCTTGGCCCCAAGAAGATTCGTGTCAACTCCCTGAACCCCGGAATGGTCGAGACCGAAGGCGTTCACTCCGCCGGCTTCATCGGCTCCGACTTCCAGAAGGGCGTTGAAGCCCAGGCACCGCTCGGACGTATCGGCCAGCCCAACGACATCACCCCCGTCGCCGTCTTCCTCGCCTCCGACGATTCCGGCTGGCTCACCGGAGAGCATGTCGTCGCATCGGGCGGCCATCGCTAATCTTCCTCATCACCCCTTCGGGCGCAGCGAATCGGCTGCGCCCATCTTCTTCATGGAACCAAAGGATCAAGCCAGCATGAGCAAACTCTCCGGCAAAGTAGCCATCGTCACCGGCGCCTCCAAGGGAATCGGCGCAGACATCGCACGCGGCCTTGCCAGCGAAGGTGCCTCTGTCGTCGTCAACTACGCCTCCAGCCGCGAAGGTGCAGATAAGGTTGTCGGCGAGATCAACCTCAAGGGTGGTAAGGCCATCGCCATTCAGGGCAGCGTCACCGAACAGGCGGACGTCAAACACCTCTTCGAAGAGACCATAAAGACCTTCGGCGCCGTCGACATCCTCGTCAACAACGCCGGTGTCTACAGCTTCTCTCCCCTCGAGGAATTCAGCGTCGACGAGTTCCACCGCCTCTTCAACACCAACGTCCTCGGACTTCTGCTCGCTACTCGCGAGGCTGTTCTGCACTTCGGCGCCGGCGGTGGAAGCATCCTCAACATCGGCTCTAGCGTCACCTCTACCAATCCGCCCACATCGACCATCTACACCGCCACCAAGAGCGCCGTCGACTCCATCACCCGCGTGCTTGCCAATGAACTCGGCCCCCGCAACATCCGCGTCAACTCCATCAATCCCGGCCTGGTCGAGACCGAAGGCACCCACACCATCGGCTTCATCGGCGGTGAATGGCAGAAGAACCGCGAGGCCCAGACTCCGCTCGGACGCATCGGCCAGCCCGGCGACATTACCCCAATCGCTGTCTTCCTCGCCTCCGAAGACTCCGGCTGGCTCACCGGAGAGACCTTGTTCGCCTCCGGCGGCCTCCGCTAAGTACGCCAGTAAAGTGTCATCCTGAGCGAGCGGTTCAAGGCCATCCCAATACAAAAGGGGCAGTCCACAAAAGGACTGCCCCTTATCACCGGAACCAGCACCACCCGGACCCGGTGATCACTTGTCGAGCTCTTTAGATCGAGCTCATATTGTGCAGAAACTCCTGGTTGTTCCTCGTCTTCGCCAGCTTGTCGGTCAGCAGCTCCATCGCTTCGACCGGGCTCAGTGGGTTCAACACCTTGCGAAGAATCCAGATCCTCTGCAGGTCTTCCTTCGGGATCAGAAGCTCTTCCTTACGCGTGCCCGAGCGCTGGATGTCGATCGCCGGGAAGACGCGCTTGTCGACCAGTTTGCGATCGAGGATCACTTCCATGTTGCCCGTGCCCTTGAACTCTTCGAAGATGACCTCGTCCATTCTCGAGCCCGTATCGACCAGAGCCGTCGCAATGATCGTCAGCGAGCCGCCCTCTTCGATATTGCGGGCCGCGCCGAAGAACCGCTTCGGCCTCTGCAGCGCGTTCGAATCCACACCGCCTGAGAGAACCTTGCCGCTCGGAGGAACGATCGTGTTGTACGCTCGCGCCAGACGCGTGATCGAATCCAGCAGGATCACCACATCGCGCTTGTGCTCGACAAGGCGCTTGGCCTTCTCGATCACCATCTCGGCTACCTGTACGTGACGCGCCGCCGGCTCGTCGAAGGTCGAGCTGATAACCTCGCCCTTTACCGAACGCTGCATGTCCGTAACTTCTTCCGGACGCTCGTCGATCAGCAGAACAATCAGTACGACCTCAGGATGGTTCGTTGTTATAGAGTTGGCGATCGCCTGCAGCAGCATCGTCTTGCCGGTACGTGGCGGAGCGACGATCAGACCGCGCTGTCCCTTGCCCACCGGCGTCAGAAGATCCATCACCCGGCCCGAGATGTTGTCCCGCACCGTCTCCATCTTCACCCGCTCCTCAGCGTACAGCGGAGTCAGGTTGTCGAACAGAATTTTGTTGCGCGTCTCCTCCGGCGACTCGAAGTTAATCGCTTCGATCTTCACCAGCGCGAAGTACTTCTCGCCCTCGTGCGGAGGCCGTACATTGCCCGAGATCGTGTCGCCCGTCTTCAGGTCGAACTTGCGAATCTGCGAAGGCGAAACATAGATGTCGTCTGGACCGGGGAGATAGTTGTAATCAGGAGAACGAAGAAAGCCGTAGCCGTCAGGAAGAATCTCCAGGACGCCCTCGGCGAAAATGTGGCCTTCCTTCTCGCTCTGCGCCTGCAGAATCTTGAAGATAAGGTCTTGTTTGCGGAGTCCGCTGGTGCCCGCGATATCAAGCCCGCGCGCCAGTTTACCCAGCTCTGCAATGTTGTGTTCTTTCAACTCTGAAATTGTCATGGTTTTACCTTGCGATGCGTCGGAATGTCGGAATCTTGGCGGGATATTGATATTTCGGAAAGGGATCCTGCAGTGGAGGGCCGGGAAGAACTCTGAAGTTTTGTGGGATGGATTGGGTGATGCGGAAAGGGTTAGAAATTCGTTTTACGCCCGGCCGAAGGCCGCGCGCTTAAGCCGCGCGGCGCTCCTGCAACTCTACCTTTTGAACAGGGGTCTCAACGTCGCCCATCGGGATCGAATCCTTGAAACGGTCCAGAACCTCATTTGTGGTGTCCTGCAGGCGGGTATTCGGCTTGTGCAACTTCCGGGTCGCCTTCGACGCCAGTTGACAAAGCTCATAACGGTTCTTCACATGAGTGAGGGCTCCAAAAACCAAATCCGAGCGCATCATCTTCTCCTTTTATCTCAAATCCTCTTGCGGCAACAGTGTTTCTTGCGCCCACGCCCCGCAATTAAAATTATTTCGTTTGACAGGATCCGTTGAACTCCGCCTGCCCTGATCTTTTAGACGTCAAACCCCGGTAAAGGGATTCTAATTTTTTTGTAAATCTCTCAAACCAAACCCGTTCCACCCAAAACCAAGAGCAGACGAGCTTGTAGAACGCATCGTCCAAATTAGAACTGACACGTTTCCTCAAAAACCCTGTTTCTCCTGGTATCTTCAGCGGATCTAGCGCCTGGGCATGCGACAGAAGGAGCAGAGGCGGAACACCCGGTATGCCTGGTGTCCAAGACCGGGCAGCCCTCTGTTTCTTCCTAGGACTGCCTCGACCTTTTAGAAGGTAACTCTTCGGCCATCCGAGGTCAATACTTATTTTGGGAATACCTCTATTCAGGAATTCCATAAAACGGAGCCGAAGCCACCTGCGCTGTCAAGGCCCCTCTCTGGCAATTATCCTAATAAGTTATTGAAAATAAATCAATTGTTGTAACCATGAAAATGCCGATTAGTTATCTTTTCCCGCGTAAAATTAAATATAGGGAAGCAAAAGAAATAGAAGTCAAATCCGGGAAGGCAGATCAAGGCTGGAGGAAGCACAAAGCGATTACGGAGATAAGTATAATAAATTCAATATTTTACATATATCATATTTGTTTTCAATATTTTACGCACGTGATTCCCTGATAAGTCTAACCTTATCAAGATTTTGCACGAATTCCGTACCGGGAGGGATCACGCCCAGTAACTTCGGTCCAGCGTTCTGTACTGGATCGCCTCGGCGATATGCCGGGTCCCGATGCTCTCGGCTCCCTCCAGGTCCGCAATTGTCCTGGCTACCTTCAGGATCCGGTCGTGAGCCCGGGCGCTGAGCCCCTGCTGCTGCATCGCTCTCTCCAACATTCGCTCCGCGTCCGACTCCAACACGCAGAATGCACGGATCTGCTGGGTATTCATCTGAGCATTCGCGAAGACCCTCCGGGAGACGCCCTTGCCCGACCCCTTGGTCCGCTCCGCCGTCTCGCCGAACCGTTCATGCTGACGCCGCCGCGCCGCCAGAACACGCTCGCGGATCTCGGCCGACCCCTCGGCAGCCGCTCCGCCGCGCAGCTCCTTGTACTCCACCGCCGGAACCTCTATATGGATATCGATGCGATCCAGCAGCGGTCCTGAGACCTTAGAGACATATCGCTGGATCATCGGAGGCGTACACATGCACTCCCGGCGCTTGTCGTTGAAGTAGCCGCAGGGGCAAGGATTCATGGCCGCGGCCAGCATGAACCGCGCCGGAAAGCTCAGGCTCATCGCCGCCCGCGAGATGGTCACCGTCCCGTCCTCGAGCGGCTGTCGCAGCACCTCGAGCACGTTGCGTGGAAACTCCGGCAGCTCGTCCAGAAAGAGCAGCCCGTTGTGCGCCAATGAGACCTCGCCTGGACGCGGAATCATCCCTCCGCCGATCAGCCCGGCGTCGGAGATCGTGTGGTGTGGCGAACGGAACGGGCGTTGCGCCACCAGCCCCTGTTCTCCGTCGAGCACGCCGGCGACCGAGTGAATCTTCGTCGTCTCCAGCGCCTCCTCGAACTTCAGAGGAGTCAGGATCGAAGGCAGCCGCTTAGCCAGCATCGTCTTGCCCGAGCCCGGCGGCCCAATCATGAGGATGTTGTGCCCTCCGGCCGCCGCCACCTCGAGCGCCCGCTTGGCCACATGCTGGCCGCGAACGTCCTTGAAGTCGAACGGAAAGTGTTGTATCTCATTCAACAACTCGCTGGCCTTCACTGCCAGCGGGGTAGCAGAGAGCGTTCCGGTCGAGGCCGAGTTCAACAACTCGCGGACCTCGATCAGGCTTTTCACCGGGAAGACGTTGACGCCTTCCACCACCGCAGCCTCGCGCGCATTGCTCGCCGGCACGATCACGTTCCGGATTCCATTGGCCCGCGCCGCAACCGCGATGGGCAGCGTCCCCGGAACGGCGCGCAGCGTGCCGTCGAGTCCAAGCTCGCCGACAAGAAGAAAATCATCCAGATCGCGAATGGTGAGCGCGCCATAGGCTCCCAGAATGCCGATGGCGATGGGAAGATCGAAGCCGGAGCCCTCCTTCTTCAGATCAGCGGGAGCGAGATTGATGGTGATCTTGGTCGGAGGAAGATCGAAGCCCGAGTTTTTGATCGCCGAGCGCACGCGGTCGCGGCTCTCACGAACGGCTGCATCGGGAAGCCCCACCGTGCTGAACTGCTCCTTGTCCAGCTTGATCTGCGAGAAATCGACCTCTACGTCGATCAGGTGAGCATCGATTCCATAGACGGCAGCACTGCGGGCCTTAAAAAGCATCGTCGAGCCTGGTATGTCCTTGAGGCAGTTC
>DATHJA010000055.1:0-6875 GCA_035316475.1 Edaphobacter sp.
GAACTACTTTGCTTGATGTCCTTTATCTGATGCAAACCGGAAACCCAACGGTCTCTTTTTAAATCGCATGGAGTTGGATGCAGCACCGAATACGCCCGATGCAGGATGATACCGTAGCGATATGTCCTCCTTGACGAAGAAAGCGAAAAAAGTGCCCTCCGCTGGGACCACCTCCAGCCGCGCAAAGAAAAAATCTTCCTCCAGGCCAAAGACCGCTTCAGGAGGCAAGAAGAAGACTCAGGTGCTCTCCTCGAAGGTCGTCTTTAAGGGAAAGGTCTTCTCCATCTACCGCGACGAGGTGATCGAGCCGAGCGGCGTCGAAAACGTCCGCGAGGTTATTCGCCACAACGGCTCGGTCGTCGTCCTCGCCATTGACGAATCGAAGAACCCAGACGATCCCGATGTCATCCTCGAGCGGCAGTACCGCCATGCCGCAGGTCAGTTTCTGCTCGAGCTTCCTGCCGGTCGCGTCGAGCCCGGTGAAGCTACGCTGGCCGCCGCAAAGCGCGAGATGATTGAAGAGACGGGCTACCGCGCGAAACGTTGGACGCTGCTCACAAAATACTTTGCGAGCCCCGGATTTCTCGGAGAATGGATGCAGATCTATCTGGCCCGCGATATTCGTTCGGGTGTGGCCGAGCCTGAAGCCGACGAGCAGATCGACGTGATCCGGATGCCGCTGTCGGAGGCGCTCGCTCTGGCTTCGGCCAACAAGATTCACGATGGCAAAACATTGATCGGACTCATGCTCTACGATCGCCTGCGCCGGGAAAGACGTCTCTGAAACGTCTTCACAACAAAAGCCTTACTTGCTACATATCACCAGTTACAGATTCTTCTCCGTAAATATGCAGAAAACCCCGTTCCGGGCTTTTGCGTCACAGATATTGAGTTGGAAATGTCCTGCCTAGCCAGGCGTCTCAACTCGAATTAACTGTAAGGAGCAAGGGTCTTGGCACAGTACAAGGGCATCGTGAAATGGTTCAATAATGCAAAAGGGTACGGCTTCCTTGGCCGAGACGGCGGAGCCGATGTCTTCGTTCATTACACCTCGATTCAACGCGAAGGCTACAAAAGCCTCAAAGAAGGGGATGAGGTAGAGTTCGACATCATCCAGGGGACTAAAGGACCGCAGGCTGACCAGGTCCTACGTCTTAAAGAGCTCGCAAGCTAAATAAACTCTGACCTTGGAAAATCATGGAGGTGGTGACCGCCCGCGACGGGGTTTCAGGCGATCGCCGCAACCGGTTTTGTGATCCATCCCGGGATCGGGATGCTGCATACTGGCTCAGGAGCTGGAAGGCAGTGCTCGGCCCGGGATAACCGTTCATGGACAACATTTCGATCGCTCGCATACTGGATGAGACCGCGGCTCTGCTGGAGATCGACGGCGCCGACCCCTTCCGCATCCGGTCCTATCGGCGTGCGGCCGAAGCCGTCGAACAGCAGACCACGCAATTGGCCACCCTGGTCGACGACCCGAAGCAGCTGCTCGCCATCGCCGGAATCGGCAAGAGCATGGCCGCCAGCATCGTCGACATCCTCGGCACCGGCTCCACGCCGCTCCGCGACGAGCTCCTCAAAAAATATCGCCCCTCCATGCTGGAGCTTCTGCGGCTCCCCGGCATGGGCCCGAAGACCGTCGCCCTCATCTGGTCTGCCCTCAACGTTTGCGACATCGACGCCCTCGAAGAGGCCGCCAAAGCTGGCCACCTCAACAAACTGCCCCGCATGGGCGAGAAGTTCACCGTCAAGCTCCTCAAGGGAATCGAAGACTACCGCAAGAACTCCAGCCGGTTCCGCATCGACCAGGCCCGCGAGCAGGCCGACCGAATCTCCGAGCTCATCCGCGAGTTCCCCGGCATCGAGGAGATCACCCCCGCCGGCTCCCTCCGCCGTGGACGCGAGACCGTCGGCGACCTGGACCTTCTTGTCACCGGTCCCGCCTGTGAGCCCGGTGTCGTCGCCGCCGCGGTTGAGCACGTCGCCTCGCTCCCCCTCATCGACAAGCTCCTCGCCCGAGGCCAGAACAAGGTCAGCTTTACCCTCCGCAACAACTTTCAGGTCGACGTCCGCCTGCTTCCCCGTGCCAGCTACGGCGCAGCCCTCCAATACTTCACCGGCTCCAAGATGCACAACGTCGCCCTGCGCCAGCGAGCCATCAAGCGCGGCCTGACCCTCAACGAGTATGCCCTCGTCCGCGTCGAAGACAACTCCATCGTCGCTGCCGCCACCGAAGAGCTCATCTACCGCGCCCTCGATCTCGACTACATCCCGCCGGAGCTCCGCGAAAACTCCGGTGAGCTCGAAGCCGCTGCCAGCCACACCCTGCCCGAGCTCATCGCCCTCACCGACATCCGCGGCGACCTGCACATGCACACCGTCGAGACCGACGGCGCCAACACCATCCGCGAGATGGCCCAGGCTGCGCTCGACCGCGGCCTCAAATACATCGCCATTACCGACCACTCCAAGAACCTCGCCATGACCAACGGCATGGACGACCGCCGCGCCCTCGCGCACATCCAACGCATTCGCGAGGTCGATGCCCAAATGCAGAGCCAGATGCATGGACAGATCCGCGTCCTCGCTGGCGTCGAGGTCGACATCCTCGGCGAAGGCGAGCTCGATCTCGCAGACGATACCCTCGCTCAGATGGACATCGTCGTCGCCAGCGTGCACAGCCGCTTCGATCAGCCCGTCGAACAGATGACCGACCGCATCCTGCGTGCCCTCGAAAATCCCTATGTCCGCATCCTGGGCCATCCCACCGGTCGCAAGATCCTCAAGCGCGATCCCTACGCCGTCCACATCGAGGCCATCCTCAAGCGTGCCTCCGAACTAGGCGTCGCCGTCGAACACAACTCCAATCCCGCCCGCGCCGACCTCAACGATCTCCATCTTCGCCTCGCAAAACAACACGGCTGCAAGATCGTCGCAAACACCGACGCCCACTCCACCGCCGAGCTCGACCAGATTCGCTACGGAATCACCCAACTCCGCCGTGCCTGGCTTACCGCCGCCGATGTCCTCAATACGCAGCCCACCGCTGAGGCTCTGCTGGCGCAGCTGCGTCAGAACCCCTGAAGCCACAATATCCCGCTGTCCAAAACATTTCTTTCGAACGTGCGCCAATCGTCTCCTCAGACTACTGCCAACCCAAACGCGGTATCCTTAGATCGTGGCGCAATCCGCGACAACCCCGGCCGTAATCTCCCCCTCCAAGTCCGTAGCGGAGCCAGGCCTGCTTGCCGACTACGCTACGCTCTTCAAGCTCCGCGTCACCGTGATGGTCGTCATCACGGCCGGAGCCGGATTTTATCTCGGCTCTCTCGCCAGCGGCATCAGCCCCTTTCATGCCGGACTCATCCAATCCCTCGCCGGAATCGCCGTTGTCACCTGCGGCTCCAGCGCCCTCAACCAGGCCCTCGAGCGCCGCACCGACGCCCTCATGCGCCGCACCGCGAACCGCCCGATGGCTGCCGGAAGAATCTCTCTCGCTCACGGTCTGCTGCTCGGTTTCGCCGCCATCTTCTTCGGCTCGCTCTACCTCGCTCACGTCACCAACCTCCTCACCGGAACCCTCACCCTGATCACCGCCGTCGGCTACGTGGGGATCTACACCCCGCTCAAGCGCATTACTGTCGTCAACACCTTTATCGGAGCCTTCCCCGGCGCGCTTCCTCCGCTCATCGGATGGACCGCCGTGCGCGGCATTATTGAGTGGCCCGCCATCGCGCTCTTCGCAATCCTCTTCGTCTGGCAGTTCCCGCACTTCATGGCCATCGGCTGGATGCACCGCGACGACTACGCCGCAGCCGGAATCCGCCTCACCCCCACCCAGCCCGATCAGGACTTCGCCGCCCGCTCCACCGTCATCCAGTCGCTCTTCTACGCGGTCCTTATGGTTCCGGTCAGCCTGTGGCCCACCTGGCTCGGCGTCACCGGAATCCCCTACGCTATCGCCGCCACCATCCTCTCGCTGGCCTATCTCTGGTACACCATCCGCTTTGCCCGCATCGCGCGCGATCCCGCCTCGCCCGAATCCCGCGTCTATGCGCGCGACCTTCTCAAAGCCTCCATCATCTATCTTCCGCTGCTCATGGCCGCCATGATGCTCAACGCGAAAGGACGCCTGCTCTTCTAATGAACGCACGAAGCGCTCCGCCCCCTGCAACGCCTCCAGTTACGCTCCGCACGCCACCCTCTATCATTGCCACGATCATCGCGATAAGCGCTCTCGCCAGCGCCTTCATCTGCTGGCTGGTCTACTTCCACGCCCCCACCGACGTTGCCGGAACCCAGCTTCGTTCGCTCCCTCTGGTCAACGCCATCCTCAACGCGCTCTCCACTGTGGCCCTGCTCGTCGGCTACCGCTTCATCCGCGCGCGGCAAATCCCTCAACATCGCGCGGCCATGTTTACCGCCTTCATCTTCTCCTCCATCTTCCTCGTCTCCTATCTGGTCAACTTCACCCTCCACGGCGAGACACACTTCAACCGCCTCAGCGCATGGTGGCCCTTCTACTGGAAGCTCCTGGCCTCGCACATCCTCCTCTCGATCATCGCCCTGCCGATGATCCTCATCACCTTCTTCCTCTCCCTCACCGGCCGCTTTCCAGCGCACAGAAAGCTGGCGCGCTACACCTACCCCATCTGGCTCTATGTCTCCATCACCGGAGTCATCGTCTACTGGATGCAGTCGGCAATCCACTAAGGACGTAAGGACAGCCCTGGCTCCCATGCAACCCGATACACGGAAACTTCTTCGCACCGGCCTCTGGATCTTTGGCACAGGCGTCGCCGCCGTGCTTGCGATCCATCTCTTCTTCGGAGGCATCGGCCACCAGGGCCCGCACACCAACTCCGGCTGGCTCGCCCTCATGGTCGCCATGGGCTGCCTCCCCACCGGCTCTCTCACCCTCCTGCTCGCCCTCCTGAAGCTCATCGGCGACCGCCGCCGCTAGACAGCTCATCTCCGTAGGCGCGCTCAGCGTCCTCAACCCAGACTTGGTCAGCGCGAAGAATGCGCAAGCCCGCCCGCCATGATCGGCGATACGGCCTTGCGCAAATAAGTGTGTTGCTCAAGACAGCAGATTTAGTTTCTTCTCTGTATCTGAAGCGTCTTGTAAGCGTTCTCGACCTCGAGGCGCCTTACAACCGTGAGCCCATTGCTGCCAAGTAGAAATGTGGTGCCCGTGTAATTGTTATCCACCCGATGTTTCACGTCAGGAACGGTAGTTAGGTGAGAGGGATCAGAAGTGGAGAGATCGATCACCTGATAGTTACGCGCAACGGCAGGGACGTATTTACGCTCTTGGCTTGTGGCAAGAAGACCACTCTCTCCCAGCTTCTCAGCCGATCCAAGGTCTGTCTTCATCGGAATCATCCGAAGCACAGGTCTCTCGGCCTTGCGTAGGTCGAGTACGGCGTCCTGCTGACTATCGCGAAAAGATACAAGCGCATGGCGGCCGAGAGGACGAACGAAATCAAACGTGCCGTTTGCTTCCAACGGGTGGCTCGCTACCAGCTTGATGCGAGCCGGATCTGTAACATCGAAGATCGATAGGCGAGTGCCCTCGTGTTGTGCGATGTAGAGATACGTACTTCCTGCATTGTCTGAGTGAAGAAAGAGTGAGTTGCCCGGTGCCTGCGCCTGCTGCGGAAGATCCCGGGGCTCCAGAACCACCAGATCCTTGGACTTCGAATAGATCTCTGCCTCCGCCGAAGCTGTAGGTAGGACCGCTGCTGCAACAGCCAAACCAAGTGCGAGTGTGGATTTGATCATGTCCTTCATCGTGGTTCTCCTTCCTTCGACATTAGTCTTGATCCACAAAAGCACTGTTGTCCAACTAGTAAAAAATGATGGCGGATAAGCCAGGAATTCTTACCCTCGATATCGGAGCTATGCTTATGTGCCATAAGCATTTGCGAATTCTGTTGATCAAAGCTGCTCGGGACAAGCTGAGATGTGACTCGTATAAGCTTCTCATCTGGTATTCGGAACGGATCGATGGCACCATTCGGTTGGCGGAAGTGGACGTATGTGGCAATGCTTACGTGCCTGGCGGCGCTGACAGCAGGCGCTGCGACGAAGAATAGCCCTTCAAAACAGAAGGTAGAGAAGGTTGATCTGCTTCAGCCTCCGTCGCTCGGTGGTCAGCCGGTTGAGGTGGCGGTAGCGCTGTACGTTACGGACTTCGTCGCTATCGACGAGACGAAAGAGACATTTGAGGTGAGCGGATACCTCACCGCAAGATGGAAAGACCCTAGGCTCGCTTTGCCCGTCGACGCAGCGGATCAGAAGAAGAGAGGTTATCGATTAGGTGAGATCTGGGCTCCATCGATCGAGTCGGCCAATACGATCTCGCATAAGTCCATGCAGTACTGGCTCACCGCCGACAAAGATGGTGTCGTCACCTACGTGGAGCGCTTCGATTCGATCGTGTCGAACAACTTCGACTTCCGAAGATTTCCATTCGATACCCAGTTACTGCGGCTTGAATTCCACACCTTCTTCACCTCCGAAGAGGACGTTCGCTTTGCTACTCAGCCTCTGGCTTCGACCGGAATAAGTCGCGACCGGGACACCGAGCTCTCAGGGTGGACATCAGGAGAGGTAACTTACACCGTTGACAAGACCACAGGAGGAATGAGTCTACCGTCCACAAACGAGGCAGTGTTTCAGATCGCGATGAAGCGGCGATCAGGCTTCTACATCTGGAAGATTATTCTGCCGCTCATCATGCTGGCGCTCATTCCAAGCGTCGTGTTCTGGATCGACGTGGAGATGTTTGACTGGCTGTTGAAGATCCCCATGACGATGATGCTGTCGATGGTGGCGTTCGAGTTTACGATCGCGCGCGACCTGCCACG
>DATHJA010000056.1:0-2222 GCA_035316475.1 Edaphobacter sp.
TCGTTGTACTGCACCTGCACACCTGCCTGACGCAGCTTTTCGATCACGATCAGCGAGGGCGACTCGCGCAGGTCGTCGACGTCGCGCTTGTAGGCGACGCCAAGCACCAGCACCTTCGCTCCGCACAGGGTAACGCCGTTGTGCTCGAGAGCGCGCGCGGTCGACTGCACGACGTAGGCGGGCATGGCCTCGTTCACCTCGCCAGCCAGCTCGATGAACTTGGCCTGCACACCGAACTGCTGCGCCTTCCAGTTAAGGTAGAAGGGATCGACGGGGATGCAGTGACCTCCGACACCCGGGCCGGGATAGAAGGCCTGGAAGCCGAAGGGCTTGGTGGCCGCGGCCTCGATGACTTCCCAGATGTCGATGCCCATGGGCTCGGAGATCTGCTTGAGCTCGTTGACCAGCGCGATGTTTACGCAGCGATAGATGTTCTCGAGCAGCTTGGTCATCTCCGCGGCGGCGGGCGACGACATGGGCACGGTCTTGCGGAAGACGCTGCCGTAGAGCGCGGACGCTGCTGCTGTGGCGCGCGCATCGACACCGCCGATCACCTTGGGGATGTCGCGGCGCGGTGTGATCATGTTGCCCGGGTCTTCGCGCTCAGGCGAAAACGCCACCATCACGCCGTCGAGATCGTTTGCGGCCACCTGCGAAGAAGAACCGCGCAGCACCTTCACGCCCTTTTGCGCGCCGTGCCGGTTGATGGTCTCGACAATGATCTCCTCGGTAGTTCCCGGATAGGTCGTACTCTCGAGCACGACCAGCTGTCCGGCGTGCAGATACGGCGCGATTGCCTCGATGGTGGAGACGACATAGCTCATGTCGGGGGTGTGGTCTTCGTTGAGTGGTGTGGGGACGCAGATGAGCACGGCGTCCATTCCTGTGATCTCGGAAAAATCCGATGTAGCCCGAAAACCGCTGCGCTGGGCCGCCTGAATGTGGTCCGGTTCGATGCGATGGATATACGACTGGCCCGCATTGAGGCTGACTACCTTGGTCGTATCGATATCGAAGCCGGTGACCCGGAAACGCTCTTCGCTGAACAGCAGGGTGAGGGGAAGCCCCACATACCCGAGCCCAATGATTCCGACCCGCGCCGTGCGCTGGCTGATTCCTGCCAGCCACTCTTCCAGTCCCGTTCCCGTCGTAGATACTGCGATGTTCGTAGGTGTCACTCTTCTGTCTTCCTAACCAGCAAATTCGTCGCGATACCAGGCGACGGTGCGGCGCAATCCTTCTTCAAAACCGATCCGTGGAACATAACCTAAAGCAGAAGCAGCCGAGATATCCGCCAGCGAGTCACGGACGTCTCCTTCGCGCTCAGGCCCATATATAGGTGGATGCCCGAAGCCGAGTAAGGTTGCTAGAAGGGCATAGGTTTCGTTCAGGGTGTGGCGCTCGCCGCATGCAATATTGAACACGCGCCCGGAGGCTAAGTCGCGTGGAGCCTCGATGGCCAGCAGGTTGGCGCTGACTACGTTCTCGATGTGGGTGAAGTCCCGGCCCTGCTCTCCGTCGCCGAAAATAGTCGGCTGCTCGCCGCGCATCATCATTAGGATGAACCGCGCCATCACGCCAGAGTAAGGCGAGTCCGGAACCTGCCGAGCGCCGAAGATGTTGAAGTAGCGCAGGCAGACAGTCTCCAACCCATAGACGCGCCAGTAGGCCTGCATGTACAGCTCGCCGGTCAGCTTCTGGACCGCATACGGCGACAGAGGTTGTGGCGCCATCGTCTCCACCCGGGGAAAGCCGGGCTGGTTGCCGTAGGCCGAAGAAGACGCTGCATAGACCACGCGCTTGACCCCGGCCAGCCGCGCACCTTCGAGGACATTGAAGGTACCTCCAATGTTGCTCTCGTGGCTTGGTCGCGGCTCCTTGACGCTGCGCGGAACGCTGGGCAGGGCTCCCTGGTGCAGCACATAGTCCATGCCCTCGCATGCGCTCCGGACGGCGTCGGCGTCAGCCAGGTCAGCCTCGCGCAGCTCGATCCGGTCCTGCACTGGGACCAGATTCTTCTCAAGACCGGTCTCGAAGTTGTCGAGCACCCTGACGCGATCACCTCGGGCGAGCAGGGCATTAACAAGGTGCGAGCCGATAAACCCTGCTCCACCGGTAATAAGGTAGTTTGCCAAGCCTTAAGAATATCAGTCCCGTAAGTCGAAACGGCTTGGAGAATGCCCTCGTTCGTCACAGTAGAGCTTCGAAAAAGGAGGAGACGA
>DATHJA010000057.1:0-5522 GCA_035316475.1 Edaphobacter sp.
ACGATGGCGATGACGATGTCGGCTGCGGGCAGGAGCTGATGAAGCTCGGAGACGCTGTGGACCTGGGGCGACTGGCGCGCGCTGCGGGCGACGCGAACGATAGTGACTCCGAAGGGAGTGAGCCGGGCCTCGATGGCGGAGCCGATGGAACCGTAGCCGATGATGAGGACGGATTTTCCGGAGAGGTCTTCGCCGAGGATGCGGTATTGGCCGGCCTGGGCTCCCTGCTCGTTGAGGAAGCCATCGCGCTCGGCGGCCTGGCCGCCCCATTCGTGGAGGCTCTGCAGGTCGCGGTAGAGCGGGAAGCGCTTCATGGAGGCGAGGATTGCGGCCAGGACCCATTCGGAGGTGGAGATGTCGTGGATGCCGCGGCCGTCGCAGAGGGTGATGCCCTCTGGCAGCCAGGGTGTGATCCAGTCCACGCCCGCCATCATGGATTGCACGACCTTTACTCCGCGCAGACGGGCGAAGGTTGTTGCCGCATCTTTGCGGGCGAACGGAAGGATCCAGAAGTCGACATCGAGTTTTTCGGAGCCCTTGCGGGGGATGCGAACGATCTCGGCTTCGTTGGGGAAGTCTGTCAGAAGCTCGGGGGAGAGATTTTCATCGACACCGACACGGACCATGCTTCGAGTTTGCACGAAAGAAGGGCAAAAGGAAAATTGCGGGACGGGACTTGCGGCGAGGGCCGGGGCATATGTTGTTTCGCCTGATTTACACTGATCTCGCGCTTCGGGTGAGTGTGGGGCGAGGCCGCTGTGCTGATTTAGTGGCGTATCGGGTGGGAGCGAAGGAGCATATCTATGTCCACGGTTGAGAGTTCCCTTTCGGGAGTTTCCCTGATTGGCGATGGCGTCGCCTCGCCGAGCGAGACCACATTTTATGGTGTGAACCCGGCGACGAAGGCCGAGATGCTGCCGCCATTTTATTCGGCTACTGCGGAGCAGATTGATGAAGCTGTTGCGCTGGCGCAGGATGCGTTCTTCGCGTATGCGGGGACAACAGGAAAGGATCGCGGGGCATTTCTTCGCAGGATTGCAGCCGCACTGACGGAGCAGGGAGCGGCGATTGTGGAGCGCGCGAACCTGGAGACGGGGCTTCCGTTGCCACGTCTGCAGGGTGAGCTGGCGCGAACGACGAATCAACTGGCTCTGTTTGCCGAGGTGCTGGAGGAGGGCTCGTGGGTGGACGCTCGCATTGACGAGGCGGATGCGGCACGCAAGCCTTTGGCGAAGCCCGATGTGCGATCGATGTCGAGGTCGCTGGGACCGGTGGCGGTCTTTGGAGCGAGCAATTTTCCACTGGCGTTTTCTGTTGCGGGAGGCGATACCGCCTCTGCTCTGGCTGCGGGGTGCCCGGTGGTGGTGAAGGCGCATCCGGCGCATCCGGGGACGAGCGAGCTGGTGGGCAGAGCGGTGCAGCAGGCGGTGAAGGAGAGCGGTCTGCCGGGAGGCGTGTTCTCGCTGCTGTTCGACGCCGGGATCGAAGTGGGAGTCTCGCTGGTGAAGCATCCGGGGATCAAGGCGGTTGCCTTTACCGGATCGCAGGGTGGCGGAAAGGCTTTGATGCGGCTGGCGGCGGAGCGTGACGAGCCGATTCCATGCTATGCGGAGATGGGAAGTACGAATCCGCTGTTTATACTTCCGGGGGCGATGAAGGAGCGCAGGGAGGCGCTTGCGCAGGGGTTGCAGACCTCCTTCACGCTAGGGTCAGGACAGTTCTGTACGAAGCCGGGCCTGGTGTTTGGGCCGGCTGGAGAGATGGAGCTGTTTGCCGAGCAGCTGCGATCTGGTGTTGGGGCGATGGGGCAGCAGGGAATGCTGACGCCGGGGATTGCGACGAAGTATACGGAGGCGATCCAAGAGCGCGTGAAGGAAGGGAAGGCGGAGCTGATTGCGGGGGTGGAGGCTGCTGCGAACGAGAAGGCTGCCGCGGGAACCGCTACGGTGTTTCGCGTTTCGCTGAAGGAGTTTCTTGGGCACGACTCGCTCGAAGAAGAGATCTTCGGGCCAACGACGTTGCTGATTCAGTATGGAAAGGCGGACGAGCTGGCTGCGGCGGCGGAGAGGCTGCACGGTCACCTTACGGCGACGATCCATGGCACGGAAGAGGACATCGCCAACGCGAGCGATCTGATTCGCGTGCTGGAGACGAAGGTGGGGCGGATTCTTTTCAATGGATATCCGACGGGAGTTGAGGTGTGCCATGCGATGGTGCATGGAGGGCCGTATCCGGCGACCTCGGACAGCAGAACGACTTCAGTAGGGACGAAGGCGATTGCGCGGTTTGTAAGGCCTGTGTGTTATCAGGACTGTCCGGATGCCTCGCTTCCCGCGGAGCTCAAGCGAGGGAATGCGCTGGGGATTATGCGGCTGGTGAATGGGAACCTGACGCGGTCGTAGGGTGGATCTTTGACCTCAGCGGCTGAAGCCGCTTTCTTCGAGATGACTATCGTCGGCACGGCTGAATCCGTGCCCTTAAGCGAGACGGGTTCGCGCTTTTTCGCGCGAATGAGCCCGCTCATGTCGCGATGAGACTGCGCCATGAGCGGGGCACCCTGGCACCCAGGTGTCCTTGCAAAACTAAAAAGCGTTCGCTCAGGCTACGGGGTTTTCGAGGGTTCCGATTCCTTCTATGGTGATGCGGATGATGTCTCCGCTGGCGAGCGTGAAGTCGTCTGCGGGGACGATGCCGGTTCCGGTCATCAGAAAGACTCCGTCGGGGAAGGTGTTGTCGCGGAAGAGATATTCGGCGAGGAGTTTGGGGTCGCGTTTCAGTTCGGCGAGGGTAGTGGTGCCGGAGAAGGCTACGGAGTTGTTGCGCAGGACTTCGATCTCGATGGCGGTAGTGCGTGGAAGGGGATCGGGGCTGAGGAGGATGGCGGGGCCGAGGGCGCAGCTTCCGTCGTAGACCTTGGCCTGGGGAAGGTAGAGTGGGTTTTCGCCTTCGATGTCGCGCGAGCTCATGTCGTTGCCGATGGTGTAGCCGGTGATAGAGCCTGTGGAGCTGATGAGCAGGGTGAGCTCGGGCTCGGGGACGGACCACTTTGCATCGGTGCGGATACGGACGGGCTGTCCTGGACCGACGACGCGGCGGCCGGTTGCCTTGAAGAAGAGCTCCGGGCGCTCGGCGTTGTAGACGCGATCGTAGAAGGTTCCGCCTCCTGCGTCTTTCGACTCTTCGATGCGGGCGTCGCGGCTGCGGAAGTAGGTGACTCCGGCGGCCCAGACCTCCTGGTTGTTTGCAGGAGCCAGGATCTGCTCCTGGTCGAGAGAGGGGATACTTCTGCCTGCGAGCGCGGCTTCTACGCGTTCATAGACGTTCGGGCTTGCGATGAGCTCGTCCCAGCTGGTGGCTTCCACCGAAAAGTAGCTGTCTCCGTTTTCTGCATAAAAACCGGATCGGGTGCGATAGAGCTTCATGGGGCTTTGTTCTCCAAGGTTGCGTTCTGTTGCGCGGGTGCGTTCTGTTGTTGGATGGATTCTTCCGCGATACGCAGACGATGGACGATGGCATCGGTGTCGTAGACGCAGCCGCCCCAGATGCCTCCGCTTGCCTGGATGAGCGCGGCCCAGAGCTTTGTCTCGTGCGGGAGCTGGGGGTGTGGCGCGAGATCGGCACGGGGAGAGCGTGTGTTGAGACGGCGCTGTCCCTCTTCGGGGGAGAAGCGCTCGTCGTCCTCGCCGATGAGATGCACGCTGCCGTGCAGGCCGTTGCGGTCGATGTGGATCTCGATGGTGTCGCCTTCGAGGATGCGGCCGATGGGACCTCCTGCGAGTGCCTCGGGGGAGATGTGGCCGATGCAGGCTCCAGTGGAGACACCACTGAAGCGTGCATCGGTGAGGACAGCTACGTGCTTGCAGTCGGGAATATTTTTGAGTGCGGAGGTGATCTGGTAGATCTCCTGCATGCCTGCGCCGGCGGGACCGCTGCAGATAAGGACGATGATGTCGCCTTTGCCGATGCGGCCTTGCTTGATGGCGGCGATGGCGGACTCTTCGGTGAGGAAGACGCGGGCGGGACCGGTGTGGTTGTACTGATTGTTCTCGTCGATGAGAGACGGGTCGATGGAGGTGCTCTTGATCACCGAGCCTTCAGGTGCGAGGTTTCCGATGGGGAAGCAGACGGTGGCGGTGAGGCCGCGCTCGCGGGCGCGGTCGGGGGAGAGGATGACGTCGTCGGCATCGACTCCATCAAGCGTGTGCAGCATCTTTCGGAGAGCGATGCGGCGCTCGCTCTGCTCCCACCAGTTGAGGCTTTCGTCGAGGGATTCTCCGGTGACGGTGCGGACGGAAGTGTCGAGCAGGCCGGCGCGGCGAAGATGCAGCATGACTTCGGGGACTGCGCCGGCGAGAAACACCTGTACGGTGGGGAAGTTATTGGGGCCATTGGGAAGGGCATCGACGAGGCGTGGGACCTGACGATTGATGTGGGTCCAATCGTCGACCGTGGGTCTTTTCAGTCCGGCTGCGTGTGCGATTGCGGGGACGTGGAGCAGAAGGTTGGTCGAGCCTCCGAAGGCCGCGTGGAGCACCATGGCGTTTCGGATGGATGCGTCGGTGAGGATGTCTTTTGTGCCGAGGCCGAGGTGAGTCATGCGCAGCATGGAGCGGGCGGAGCGGACCGCTGCATCGAGCCAGATGGGTTGGCCGGAGGGCGCGAGGGCTGTATGGGGAAGGGCGAGTCCTAATGCTTCGCCGACGACCTGCGAGGTTGCGGCGGTGCCGAGAAACTGGCAGCCTCCGCCCGGGCTGGCACAAGCGCGGCAGCCGACCTCGGCGGCATACTCGAGCGTGATCTGTTTCTTTGCGTAGCGAGCGCCTATGGTCTGAACCTTGCCTGCGTCTTCACCTTCTTCGGCGAGCAGAGTGACTCCACCGGGAATGAGGATGCTGGGGAACGGACCGCAGGAGGCGAGCGCCATCATCATGGCGGGGAGTCCCTTGTCGCAGGTGGCGATGCCGAGGACGCCTTTGCGGGTGGGGAGCGAGCGAATGAGCCGCGAGAGGACGATGGCCGCGTCGTTGCGGTAGGGCAGGGAGTCCATCATGCCGGTGGTGCCCTGGGTGCGTCCGTCGCAGGGATCGGTGCATGCTCCGGCGAAGGGGATCGCGTGCAGGTTGCGAAGCTCGCGGGCGGCCTCGGCGACGAGCAGGCCGACCTCCCAGTGGCCGGTATGAAAGCCGAGAGCAATGGGGGTTCCGTCCTGGGCGCGGAGACCGCCGTGGGTGCTAAGGATGAGGAACTCGGGATCGAGGAGGCGTGAGGGCTCCCATCCCATGCCTGCGTCCTGGGAGAGGCCGAAGAGGTTTCCGGAGGGTTGGGTGAGCAGCATCTCGGGCGTGATGGGAAGCGCGCCTTCAGGGCCTCGCGCGTGCGTTCGGATGCTTGCGAAGAGAGAGGGCTCGCTCTCGAGAACGCTGGAGATGGAGGGGAGATTGTCTGATCGGGGCTTCATGTCAGTTCCGGATGATGTTTGGGGTGAGATGGCCGAGGGAGCGCGAGAAGGAGAAGAGACGAGC
>DATHJA010000058.1:0-2204 GCA_035316475.1 Edaphobacter sp.
CTTCCTCGACGCCCTCACCACCGCCGAGAACGTGGAGTCGAAGGACTGGGAGAAGTTTCCCGTCGATGGCACCGCGAACAAGCTTCAATACTTCGAGGGCTGCCTGCCCATCGAAGAGACCGCCCGCCGTGGCCGCGACACGCTGCGCTTCGGCCCCATGAAGCCCGTCGGCCTCACCGACCCCAGGACCGGACGCTGGCCCTACGCCGTCGTGCAACTTCGTCAGGAGAACCTCCGCGCCGACTCCTACAACCTCGTAGGCTTTCAGAATCACCTCAAGTACGGCGAGCAGAGCCGCGTACTCAGACTCATCCCCGGCCTCGAGAACGCGACCTTTCTTCGCTACGGCCAGATTCACCGCAACACCTACATCCACGCGCCGTCGCTCCTCACCGAAGCCTTGCAGCTCAAGGCGCACCCCAGCATCATGATCGCCGGGCAGCTAAGCGGAGTCGAAGGCTACACCGAGTCCATCGCCTCGGGCATGTTGGCGGGCCGCTACGCCGCGGCGATAGCGCAAGGCAGCCAGCCCATCCCCGCACCAAGGGGCAGCGCCAACGGCAGCCTCACCCACTACATCACCCACGCCGAGACCAAAAAATTCCAACCCGCCAACATCACCTTCGACCTGCTCCCGCCGCTCGAAACCGAGCTTCGCAAGAAGATGCGCGACAAGAAGGAACGCCACAAACTCCAGTGCGACCGCGCTCTCGCCGCCTGGCAGCTCTGGCTGGCTGGCGAGTTCGAGCCGGAGCAGAGAATCGATCCGATGCCTCCACGTCTGTAATTCCTGCCGCGCTTGAGGGAGGCTGTCAGCCGCATGGACGACCATGCTCAATGCTTCTCGGACTGGGGGATTCCTTCGCCAAGCAGTCGCCGGCGCAGCAGGTTGGTGATCGGTTTTTCAACCCATTGATAGAGCAGGAGCGAGAAGGGAAGGGCAACTGCCAGGCAACTTACCACCAGCAGCACTTCATCTCGGCGTCGCACGACGCCGTAGACCACGAGATGCTGGAACTCAAAGGCGCGGCAGACCAGATGGAAGATCAGTACGTGGGAGAGGTATAGCGAGTAAGAGGCGTCTCCGAGCAACAGTGTCCATTTCGGCCAGCGGCCGCCGAAACGATCCTCGATCGAGGAGAGTCCAAGCACGATCATCATGGCTGGAACGCCCCATTTGAGCGTTCGATGCGCGGGAAGTTCGGTTCGCGGCAGCAAGAGCAAGAACAGACCGATGCCCATGAGCGCAAGACCCCATCGTTCGCGCAGCCGGAAGCCGCGCATGATCGCCTCGCCGACGAGAACGCCGGCGAGAAACTCCAGCAGCAGAGAGTTTGCGAGTAAGGTGAACACCGGCCAGGTCCCCTTATGGAAGTACCCAGCGAAGATGAGCAGGAAAATAGCTGGAACTAAAAAACGAACTGGCTTCATGCGCAGGCTGAGTGCGAGCGCAAACAAAAGGTAGAACAGGACCTCAAAGGAGAGCGTCCAGCCGACGGCGAGCAGCGGATCGGTACTGCCCTCATGATCGAAGGGGATGAGCGATAACGAACGCAGGAAAAAAAGCGAGGTGAAGTGAGGGTAGTTCTCGCCGTGCGTGCGCCATACCGGATGGACATTGAGCCACAGGAGTTCGAGGGCAGAGACCGTCGTCATGATCCAGTACAGCGGAAGCAGTCGAATCGCGCGTCGCTCCAGGAAGCGTCTCGCAACCTGCGGTTGTTTTTCTTTGCCGAAGGTCGAAACGGCCATCACAAAGCCGCTGATGACAAAGAAGACGTCAACTCCTGCAGCGCCAGTCCACCAGAAGTTGGGGGGCTGCTTCAGAGGCATCCCCCCGACGATCCGCCACCAGGCGAGTGTCGTGTGAAACACGACCACGATCGTGGCGGCAAATCCCCTTAGCGCCTGTATCCCGCGAAAGGTCATCGGTTTGCGCGTTGCTGTCCGATTGAACTGAATCAATGTGCTCCCTGTAGCTCAGTGAGTTCCCACAGATGGCCCTCGGCAAGCCAAGAATACAAGGGATTTCGCTGGAGTTGAATCTAAAGTCGCCGCTAACGCTACTCCGGCTTCTTCTTCTTGTTCCGGGCCTTGATTTTGAACCAGATCGGCGATCCGATGAAGCCGAAGTTCTCCCGGATCTGGTTGCCGAGAAAGCGCTCGAACGAGAAGTGCAGCTTCACGTCCTTGTCGGTGAACAG
>DATHJA010000059.1:0-3881 GCA_035316475.1 Edaphobacter sp.
CCGATGCCGTGGGCGGCGTACATGGACTCGAACATCTCTTCGACCAGCGTCTTGAGGCTGTCGTCGAACTCGGTAATCAGCAGGCCGGGCTTGCTGAGGATAGGGTCGGGATATTTTACGATCTCGTGGATCTTTGTCTTCTTAGGCACGTCAGTATGCTCTTATCTGTCCAAGATAGCCATTGTAGTTTCGCTGAAGCTCGGCGAGGGAGTCACCTCCGAACTTTTCGAGCACGAGGCGAGCGACGCAGAGCGCAACCATCGACTCGGCCGCGACCCCAGCTGCCGGGACCACGCAGACGTCGGATCGCTCATAGGCAGCCTTCACCGGCTCGCGCGTCTCGAAGCTGACGCTGCCGAGGGGGCGGCGCAGGGTGGAGATGGGCTTCAGGTATCCGCGCACGACGACATCCTCACCATTTGAGATGCCGCCTTCCAAGCCTCCGGCATTGTTGTGCTCGCGGGAGAACTTCGTAAAAGCTTCTTCCGCGCCCTCGTAGCCAATGGCGTCATGAACCGTGGAGCCCAGAGACTCGGCCGCGGTGACGCCACGCCCGATCTCGACGGCCTTGACCGCCTGCAGGCTCATGACGGCCTGGGCGAGCAGACCATCGAGGCGCTCGTCCCAGTTGACGTGGGTTCCGATGCCGGGAGGCAGCCCATGAACGACAACCTCGAAGACTCCGCCGACGGTGTCACCGGTACGCAGGACGGCGTCGACCTCGGCCTTCATGCGAGCCTCGTCTTCAGGATCCACGCAGTTGAGCAGAACCTCTTCCTTCTGCGAGAGTGCTACGATCTCCTCCCACTTGGGCGGGCGAGAGAGCTCTGCCTTGCCGACGCGGATGACGTGCGAGAGCACCTCGACGCCGAGCACGCGGAGAAGAAGCTTGGCGAGAGCACCCGAGGCAACACGCGCAGCAGACTCTCTAGCACTAGCCCGCTCAAGCACATAACGAGCATCCTTAAAGTTGTATTTTAAAGCTCCGGCGAGATCAGCATGACCGGGGCGAGGAGAAGCGACGGCCTTGTGTTTGTCTGGGTCGCCCTCTTCGACGGGAAGGATCTCGGTCCAGTTCTTCCAGTCGTTATTGGCGATGGTCATCGCAATGGGCGAGCCGATGGTTCTGCCATGGCGCACGCCCGAGAGGATGTGCGCCGTGTCGCGCTCGATGCGCATGCGACCGCCGCGGCCGTAACCCCGCTGGCGCCGCCATAGCTCGTGGCTGATGAACTCCTGATCGACCGCCACACCGGCTGGAAGACCGCTGACCAGGGCGACGAGACTCTCGCCGTGGCTCTCACCTGCAGTCGAAAAACGTAACATGTCAGCTATCTATTCTAATGCCTCGGCCCCCGAACCCAGCTTTCCGCTATCGTGGCTGCGGAGAACCGGGCACGTACGGCTCCTTGGAGTTGCCCGGCCCGCCTACGAACTGCAGAGTGGGGATACGGTCGCTCATCTCCGGAAGAGGCGGGAACGGCTGGTGCGGCTCCGCCTGATACCAGTAGGCGACCGAGGAGTAACTGTCGGAGCGGGAGTTGGCGTGTCCGTGCTCGATGGTCGCGCGCATCGACTTCTTGAAGGGGACGGGCGAATCCAAGTGGAAGCGGTAGACACTCGAGCGGGAGCCAGCCAGCTCCGCGCCCACAACCGGCGAGCCATGCAGCGGGAACTGCGCCGACCCGCCAAAGTCCCATGCTCCCAGAAAGTAATCCTCCGAGCCTGTGCCTACCGTAGCGGCCGTGGTGGCATCGTCGATAAAGAACATGTCGTTGCCCTCGCCCCACCATCCATCCTGATTCTGTAAGACCGACATGGTGACTCCGACAAACTGGCCGTGCCCCTGAGCCTCAAACCAGACATAGTTGTCTTTGCCATCCAGATTGCGGCGGTAGTTTACCTGCGGGTCGCCGTTGCTGTACCACTCCTTCGCCCAGCCATGGTTGGGATATGCCTGTCTGTAGTCCGCGTGGAAGTAAAGGGTTCCGGGAGGAAGCGGCTTCGTGTCCTGCCGGTAATCAATGTTCCAGTACAGGCTGTTCACCGACATCTTGCCCTCGTTGGTGAGAGTGATGCGCGCGTGCTTCGCGTAGGGCATGGGGAACCAGCAGTTGAGGGATCTGTCGTTCCCCGCGCTGAGAACCGCAGACTGCCAGCCATAGTAGGAGCCGGTACCAAGTCCGAAGAAATCGCCTATCGGAGCCTCAACGCTGGGTGCCTGTTCTCCATCCCAGTAGATGCGCATCACGATCCGCTTGAGGTGGTAAGGCTCTGGCGCGTTAATGGTGAACCACATGTGCGAGATCATGCCAGGCCCATCCACGTCGAGGATGGACAGTGTCTGTCCGGGAGTCAGGGTGCGGAAGTCCGCATTCGCTCCGGTCGATTCGCGGCTGGAGGAACGATGAAGTGTGTATGTCTGTTGCTGTGTGGGGTCGGGCATCCAGGATGGAATCTGGGCCTCTGCGAGGACGGTGCCAAACAAGAAAGATGCTGTTGCCAGAATGATTCGAATACGCATCCGCTATTCTCTTCCCTCCAACTGCACGGAGGAGTATAGCAACACGCGTCAGAGCTTTTGGGAGAGGGATTCGATCGGAGCAGCTCTTTGGTGTCTACGAGACCAAGAGCTGCTCCAGATCGATTGGGGATCAGAGACTTCTCATACTCATCGAGAGATTACTGCGCTCCTCCGCCTGCAGCAGTGGAGACGCCAACCACCATGTGTGTACCACCGTTCAATTGGATATCCTGCTTTGCGCCGAGCAGGATGCTGGAGGCCTGAGCCATCCTGGGATCCTGTTGCCCCGGTGCATTGTTCGCCAGCAACACGCCTGGAACGGACGTGGTGCGGATGTCAATGTTCCCGGTCTTGGCCACGACGGTCCCCGCCGCAGGACCTGCTGCGGATGCTCCACCTGTGCTCGATTGTGCCTGTGCCGCTCCAGCTGTTCCGCTCGCAGAGGGACTGTTGGAGGCATCCGGCGATGGCGACGGACTCGGGGCGGTGGGCGCTCCGCTGGCCGTTGCCGAGCCCTCCGGAGAGATGGACTGAATCTGCGAATGGACCGGCAGGTTTTGACCACCCTTCAGCTCGAGGTGGTCAAACTGGAGCACTACCTGGGAGTTCTCACCTGCCCCGCTCGACTTCACGCCGAGCACACGGCCGACCAGCTTCGACCCCTTGGGAATCTCAGTTCCTTCCGCAGTCTTTGTCGGTGACTTGATCTGGACTGTCACGCTATCGCCAGCCTTGGTGGTCTTCGAGTCCAGCGTGCTCACAAGGTCGCCGCTGATGGGGCTCATTGGCGCGGTGGATGCCGCCGGGCTCGCGGCCGAAGTGCTGGGTGATGCCGATTCCGTAGCCGGAGCGCTCTGCTGGGTGGCAGGGCTGCTTGGCTGAGTGGTTGGGGGTGACTGCTGCGCCAAAAGCGGGAAGCTAGCTATGGCAACCAGGGTTGTTACGAGGGAAGTGCCTGTTTTCATGAATCCTCCATTGGTTCTTACGCTTCCGCACCCGCCACGTCCGTGACGCGGTCACGAGTTTCGAGATATTTTGCAAGCGCAGTGCCAAACCAGGGGATCCGCGCGGATTAGCTAGCGGGGTTGAACTTTGAATCGATCGGCGTTTAGCCGCCAGAATTTACGTAGTCTCAAATCACCCTTTAAACCGAATTATCTCCATGGATCGAGTAATTCTTTCCGGGTGCAGGGTCCTTGAAAACCTGTCAAGCGAGAATCAACACAACCTACACAAAACAAGCCGAATAAATCTGCCGATTCAGTAATTTCCAATTGCTATGCTTAATACAGGCAAAAAACAGGCGTCAGGGTATCCCGGCACAGACCCAGCAGGAATGCGAGGTCCGGACCTAAGC
>DATHJA010000060.1:0-9315 GCA_035316475.1 Edaphobacter sp.
GGCCATGCCGATTCCCACATTGATCGCGAAGAAGTACATGACAACGGCCACCGCGAGATTGGTCCACGAGAAGAAGAACAGCGCCGCAATGGCGCCAACGTGGAAGAGAGCCATTGCAATCGCGGTGATCCAGTTGATGCGGCCCTGCTGATACTCGCGGCCCATGCGAAGGTCTTCACGAACCTTGCGGGCAGCAACAGGAGCGGGCTGGATGGCCTCGGCAACGGTGGCCTGGGCGATCTCTTCGGCGGGAATTAGTGAGGGGCTCATAGTCTGGTGTTCCTTCTCCGAACTGCTATTTCGAAGCTAACAGGATGCGCGGAATGTGGATGTAAGACTTTTGTAATGCTAATGGAGGCCGGGATTTCGACGCGGAAGATGGCGGAATTCCGCTGCGGGCGGGTGCGGTGGGATCGGGGGGAAATCCGCTGGAAAGAGCTTCGAAAAGTACTGGATATACAGATCTTGCGCTACGGTTCGCTGAAGTCTTTCCCGGGGTGAGTCGGGAGATGTGGCCAGAGCTAGCGGAGCATGGCCGAAGTACCGATTACTTCGGCCGCCTTCAGATAATTGCCATAGCCTACGATGATCGTTGAGCCGATGAGCAGCGCCAGGCCAAGTGTGACCAGTATCTTGGTGCGCATGCTGGTTCCACGCCACTCCTTGAGAGCCACTCCCCACAGCGTCGCGAAGAGGATGATGGAGGCCATGTGCAGCGTCCACGACGAAAAGTCGTACTTGCCCATCTTGGTCTGTCCCATCGAGTAGAAGAAGAACTGGAAGTACCAGATGACCCCGGCCATGGCCGCGAAGAGATAGTTCGTAGTCAGCGTCTGCCGCGAAAGGCGGTCGTAGGTCGAAGGATCGAGCGGATCGAAGTCGACCATCGTATCGCCGGAGGCATGGCTGGCCCGCATCGGGTTCATGCCGGGCTCCCCTAGAAACTGTTTGGCTGAGCCGTTCTTCAGGATCAGGATGACGGACCAGACGAAGTTGGTAAGAAAGCCTCCCCACAGGACGACGATGAGCACCGGCAGGTTCTGCCAGAGGTCGAGGCGGTTGTGAGCGAGCAGCTCCTGTTTGGCCACAGCGGCGAGGGGTGCTCCTGCATTGAGTCCGAAGGCAAAAAAAGAACTCATGATTCCAGCAAAGATGGCGACGGCGAGCCCCTTGCCGAAGTTGTAGTCGGTCTCTCCAGCCTCGGCCTTTTCTTCCGGAGTAATCTCGCGCTCCTTCGAGAGCCCGGCAGCCCCGTTCACCGCGACTGCGATCAGGCATACGGCGACGCCCACCAGGATGATCTGGCCGGAGTGTTCATGCAGAATGGTGGACATCTCACCGCTATAGATAGGCGGGATCAGAGTTCCGAAGGCAGTGCAAAGACCCAGAGCGATGGCATAGCCGAGGGCGATTCCGAGATAGCGGATGGCAAGGCCGAAGGTCAGCCCTCCCATGCCCCAAAGAATGCCCCACAGGATGGCGTAGTGAATGCTGGTGGGATTCTGCTGATAAGCCGTGTGCAGTATGGTCGAGAGATTGGGGACGAAGATCCAGGCCAGCAGAGAAGGAGCAACGATCCAGGCGGCGAAGCCTTGGATCAGCCAGTAGATCTCCCATGACCAGCGCTTGATCGCGCGAAAGGGAATAAAGTTTGTAGCGGAGGCGAACCCGCCGATCCAATGGTAGATGACACCGAGAAAAGGATTTGGTCCCACGAAGTCTCCGATTTGAGGAATGATAAAGAAAGGCTCCTGGGAGCGCGTACTATCGTAGCTGAGATAAATTGTATCGGTAAATAAAATCTCTATTGAACCTGCGCTGCAACCGGAGGTTAGATTCTGCAAGTCTCCCTGTTTATTACCTGTTACAACGACACCCTGTTTCCTGAGACGGGCAAGGCCGTCGTCAAGGTGCTGGAGCGTCTGGGCCACACGGTCGACTTTCCCGCCGGACAGACCTGCTGCGGGCAGATGCACTGGAACACCGGCTACCAGGCCGAAGCGCTTCCTCTGGTAGGCCGTTTTGTCGAGCAGTTCCGCCACGCGGAGGCGGTCGTCGTTCCTTCCTCAAGCTGCGTGGCGATGATGCGCGATCACTACCCGAAGATGGTCGAGGAGATGGGCGACCAAAAGTTGATAGCAGAGGTAGCGGAGTTATTGCCGCGGGTATATGAGTTCTCCGAGTTCCTGACAAAGCGGCTCGGGCTTCAGGACGTGGGAGCATACTATCCGCATCGCGTGACCTATCACGCAAGCTGCCATGGCCTGCGCAACCTCGGCCTGGGCGATGGGCCAATGAATCTGCTGCGGTCGGTAAAGGGCATCGATCTGGTCGAGATTGAACATATGGATCAATGCTGCGGATTCGGTGGGACATTCGCGGTCAAGAATGCCGATGTCTCGAGTGCGATGCTGGCAGAGAAGACGACCGCTGTGCTCAACACGGGCGCCGAGGCCTGCACGGCCTGCGACAACAGCTGCCTGATGCACATCCAGGGGGCACTGCACCGGCAGCGTACCGGAGTGCGAACGGTACATCTGGCTGAGATCCTGGCTGGTGACGAGAAGGACGGACTGTGAACTCAGCCAGTAGCGTTCTCGATCCCAAGACATCACCAACCTTCCCGATTGCGGCGCGGGCCACTCTTGGCGATACCCAGCTTCGGAAGAACGTTCGCCATGCGACCGAGGTTATCCAGAACAAGCGCGCCCGCGTCGTCGGCGAGATGCCGGACTGGCAGCAGCTTCGCGAGAGCGGCCGCCAGATTCGCCAGCACACCATGGCGAACCTCGACTATTACCTCGAAGAGTTTGAGCGCAACTGCACTCGCGCTGGGGGAAAGGTCCACTGGGCCAGGGACGGCGAAGAGGCCAAGCAGATCGTCACGTCGCTGGTGAAGGCAAGTGGATCCTCCGAGGTCATCAAGGTCAAATCGATGACGACCGAGGAGATTCATCTGAATCTCACGCTCGAGGCGGCTGGGATCCGGACTTATGAGACGGATCTGGCAGAGCTGATCATCCAGCTTGGCCACGATCAACCCTCGCATATCGTCGTGCCTGCGCTGCACAAGAATCGCCAGCAGATCCGCGAGATCTTCCAGCGTGAGATGAATCTTCCGGAGCTGGGAGAAAAGCCGCAGGATCTCGCCGATGCCGCGCGCAAATTCCTTCGCGAGAAGTTCCTGCGAGTCCGCACTGCGGTCAGCGGAGCCAACTTCCTGATCGCCGAGACCGGCGGCGTCTGCATCGTCGAAAGCGAAGGCAACGGGCGCATGTGTCTTACTCTGCCCGAGACCCTGATCACCATCGCCGGAATCGACAAGGTGCTTCCGCGCTATGAGGACCTTGAAGTGATGCTGCAGCTTCTGCCGCGCTCTGCCACAGGCGAGCGGATGAACCCCTACAACTCCATCTGGACGGGAGTGCATGCAGGCGATGGGCCGCGCAGCTTCCACGTCGTCCTGATGGACAATGCGCGGACCGAGGTGCTGGCCGACAAGGAGGGAAGGCAGACGCTGAACTGCATCCGCTGCGGAGCCTGCCAGAACGCCTGCCCGGTCTACCGCCAGACCGGAGGCCATGCCTACGGCTCGGTATATGCGGGGCCCATCGGCGCCATCCTTACGCCGCAATTGCAGCAGCTTCATCATGCGCAGACGCTTCCATACGCCTCGTCGCTCTGTGGTGCCTGCTACGAGGTCTGTCCGGTGAAGATCAACATCCCAGAGGTATTGATTCACCTGCGCAACAAGGTCGTGAAGCAGAAGGGGATACTGAATCCGGAGGCTCTGGCGATGAAGACCGCCGGAGCGATCTTCCGTTCCGAGCGCAGGTTCCGCGCCGCGCAGCGGCTGGGCCGGTTCGCCGAGACTCCACTAGTGCGCCGGGATGGAAACGGCGAAGGATGGATCGGCTGGCTTCCGGGGCTGCTCGGAGGATGGACCCAGGTACGGGATCTGAAGGAGATGCCCAGAGAAACCTTCCGCGACTGGTGGGAGAAGAGGGGTGGCGGTGGCAAGTGAAGTCAGTGGAGGAGTTGACTCCTCGACGGCACGGACGGAGGTCCTGCGCCGCATCCGCGCGGCCAATGGCGGCGCTGCCGACGGCGAGCGAGCAGCGCGGCAGTGGAGTGAGATCGAGCGCGACTACCGCAGGACGGCTGATCTCTCACGCGAGCAGATCCTCTATCTGCTGGAAGATCGCCTGCATGACTACGATGCCCATGTCGTCCGCACTCGCGAATCGGAGATCGCCGCGACCGTCGCCAGGATGCTGACCGAGCGCGGCATGCGAAAGATCATGATTCCGCAGGGGCTCGATCCAGCCTGGTTGCCGGAGGGGTTCGATTTCGCGGCGGATCAGGGAGCCTCCTCGATCGAGCTGGACGGCTTCGAGGGAGTGATGACTGCCTCTACCTGCGCGATCGCGGTGACCGGCTCTGTGCTGCTGCAGAATGTTCCGGGGCAGGGCAGGCGTGCCGTATCCTTGATTCCCGACTACCACCTTTGTCTTGTGCGGGTTGAGGATGTGGTCGAGACGGTTCCGGAGGCGTTCGAGCGCCTTCGCCCCACCGCAGAGCTGCCCACGACCTTCTTCGCCGGCCCGTCGGCTACGGCCGATATCGAGATGACCCGCATCAAAGGGGTCCACGGGCCGCGCTTTCTGGACATCATCCTGATCGAATAAAACATCTCAAAGATTTGTTGGTCATGTTTGTCGGGCCAGGAGCCCTTTTGTGAGAAGATGGCTCGCTGTCCGAGGCGGGGCCTTCGCCGCGGAAGCATGTTTTTACATTCTCTTGACTTCCTTGCAGTGAAAAACGCTGGTACGGGCCGGGCTTGATGTATATAGTTGTCCGACAAACGTGAAATCGAGAGACAGTTTCACGAGTGGCTGCTAAAAGCCGGAGCGTGATGTAGTTGTCATCTCCACAATCATTGCGCTGGTCGCTTTGACCATCCGTCCGGTTTGCTGCATGCAGGGTGAGCTTGTAACGTCTCAGTTCCGGATGAGGTGTTGCGATGAAGTATTTTCTTCGGCGACCCACGCTCCTTTCCACAGGCCTTATCTGCCTGTTCGCCTTTCCGCTTGTGGCCTGGAACCAGAACCTCTCCCCCCAGCCCAGCTCCATCCAGTCCAGCTCTATCCAGACGAACTCCTCCCAGCGCCGGCCTTCGCGAAACACGCCGGGGGGAAAGTCCGTATCCCGCGCAGCGGACGGGGTCGTCATCCCCGGCCCTCTGCGTTCGTTCCTGCGCATGGCTGGAATCAGTCAGAAGATTCCTGCCGATGAGGTGCTGCCCCTGCTGTCCCGCAACGTCTTCATGCAGGGCTACAGCCAGCAGAGAGCCACGGAGTTCCTTCTCCTGCTCGACCGCTACGTCCAACAGGCCCGCGAATTGCAGATCCTGGCCGGGTCCAGCGCAACGATCAGTGTCGACGGCTGCGGCGATGCCGGGACCCTGATCCAGATCCTTGGTTACAGGATCGTAGGCAACTGTCAGGATAAGAATCTCACCCTGGCGACCTCGAACCCCGACCGCGCTTTCCTGACCATCGACTCCGGGTTTCCCCTCATCACTCTTGAGGAATCGCTCCAGAAAGGTGTGCCGTTTCGCTACGCCTATCCCTCCACCCGGGTTCCGGTGCTGCTGAGGGAGTCGGACTGGATGGCGCTCAACCGCAAGCACTCCGCCAACAATCTGGTCGACCTTCTGGTTCGCGATCCTGCGATTGCCCGGCTCTACTGGGCGATGTCACGGAACGACGACGAGACCAATCTTGCTCTGGCAAAGTCTCCGGGCCTCTGGAAGTTGTCGGCCTTCGCCCCCGTGCTCGATTTTTATGGAAGCCAGATCTCGATTCGCTCGGGCCGTGTAATGGTCCCGGGAGGAAGCAGGGCAGAGCCCGTATGGAAAGATCTTGCCGGGGCCAGCCCGGAGAACCCGGGCGAGTTCATCCTGCACCTCATCTCGAAGGACAACGGCTGGCTCGCCGCCTACTATGACGCGCTCTCCCGAGTCAGCCAGACCCAGCAGGAGCATCTGACCGAGCCTGCGCGGATGAAGCGCCTCTATGAGGCTCTCCGCTCGCCCCAGACCGAACCCGCCTCGACGGCGAGCGTCTTTCGCAAGGCTCCCGGCCTTCTTGTCTTGTTTACGCGCGTCGACTGGGACTCGAATGGTCAGCCGCATATTCCGGGCGACCTCTCCGTCTGGAAAGAAAATCTGACGCAGAAATCCGATTACAGATTGGTTAAAAACTGGGGCAAGCGTGCCCGTAGCTGGAATGACTCGGAGCAGTTGCTGGAGGCCATGGCTTCGCTCTCCCGCCTGGACTCCGACACCGGACCTCTGCAGACCTACCTTACCCTCAGCGAGATCGACGCCCGCAGGCCCGCTGACAGAAAGCTGTCGCCCGAGACAGCGCGTCTGCTGGCCGCTCGCTTTCAGCGCTTCGGAACCTGGTACCTTCTCTTCGCCGAGTTTCCCGAGCTGACCGACGAGTCGATCACACGGTTCATGAACGTCGCCGAATCGATCGGCGACGTCTCCAATACCATCCTGCGCGGCAACACCGTCGGCGCATTTCAGGCCAACGTGGGCATCTGGCAGATCCTTGCGCGCCAGCAGGAGATTCCTGCAAGCGAGATCAATGCCTCATGGGTCCAGACCATCGGCCCCTTCGCAAAGATCACCTCGCCCAGCCAGCTCTTCGATGCAGCGCGCGGCTCCCTGACCGACGTTGTCAAGGCAACCGGAGCCCGCGACCTCTCGCAGGAGACGCTGATCGATCTGATGGCCGGTCCCGCGCAGCAAACCGCCGCCAGCCAGCGCACTCGGCAGGAGATCGCCGACCGGATCCGCAACGTGCTCGACGATCAGCGGCTCGTCTCGCTCGATACGCTCTTTGCCCTGAGTGACGGCCTGGGCGCGATGGCGCAGGGCTCGCATGCGCCGCAGAACATGTTGGCGCTGGCCGGCGAGCTGCGCGAGTTCGAGATGCCGCGGCCCATCTTTACCAACAGCGAGAAGATCACCTGGGCTCCCGGAGTCTACTCGACCCATCACGCCGAGCTGCAGATCAAAACCGACCTCACGAAGGTGATCAAGGGGCCCGGCACGAAGCCGCAGCTTGAGGCCGCGCGTGGGCAGCTGACGCCATTCCTGCGTGACGTCCTCGTGGGACTGAACTACGCCTACTATGAGCCGCCGGGAGCGCAGGTGCTGCACAACAACTCCCTCTTCGTGCGCTCGCACGACTTCTCCGGCCTCTCCGTAGTCACGACGGAGCGCACCTGGCTGGCCCCCGAGCTGATGGGCGTGGGAACGCCTGCGGGCGGTGGAGCTTATCTGATGGGCTCGCTCGCCGATCTGCCCTACGCTCTGGCCTCGACCGAGCAGGACTTCATCGCGCCCGAGAACGTGCAGGCCCTCATCTGGAAAGAGCTCGTCCCGGACCTCCTGGTCAGCGCCACGGTCCCACGCTGGTGGAGCGTCAGCCCACACGAGCTTCATGCCGTCACCCTCTATCAGCGCTCCGGCGAAGAGCTGTTGCTGGCCTCCGAAGGCGATCCCGCGCTTCGAACTCAAGTCACCGGAATCCTCGCCGACCGCCTTGCGCCGCAGCGGCTGGAGACGCTCGACAAGTCCCTGGCCAACAAGGAAGATGCCATCGCCGTGCTCGCCCAGACCATGCCCGCCGATACCTTCTATCTGACCGCGGAGTTTCGCCGCCGGTATCCCGGGCAGAGCTCCGCTCTCGGGGTCTCGAACCAGCAGCTCGATGCCCTGTGCGCGAAGTACCCGGCAGAGACCACCGTCGACCGGCTCTCCCGCGACTTCGGAGTCCCCCACCCTGTGCTCGCGCGCAGCTATTCTCCGAAGCTGCTTTATGTGAAGCCCTTTCCCTCCTTCGGAGGAGAGTCCAGCCGTCTCTTCGGCGAGTCGTGGGAGTCGAGCAACCTCTACTGGGCCCGCCTCGCCGACGAGAAGGGATACGAGCCGGCCGTCCTGAATCGTCTGGTGCCGGAGCTGACACGGCGCATGACTGCCAAGATCTTCGCTACCGATCTGGAAGACTGGCCCGCCCTCGAGCGTGCCATGCAGGAGACGGGAGAAGAGTTTCGTCAGGGTAAGGTAATGCCGCCGCCAGCGGCAACAACGGCTACAACGGCACAGTCCCCGGGCCAGCTTCAGGATGTTGCGATTGGAGGAGTACGGTGAAAAGATCTCTTCTCTCGATTCTGGTGCTCTCGTCTTTGCTTGTTCTTGGAGGAGGAAGGCGCACCGCCGCACAGGACGATTCAAAGATCCTGGTGAATGTGGTGCTGGTGCAGCTCAACGTGGCCGTCACCGACCGCAAGGGGAATTACATCAGCGGCCTGAAGCCCGAGGACTTCTCCATCACCGAAGACAAGATCCCTGAAAAGATTGCGACCTTCGAGGAGGGCAATGAGCCCAGCCGGAGACTGGTGCTCAGCGGGCCCGAAGGCAGGCTGGTGTCCCAGCAGACTGTGGTGCAGCCCGCAGCGGACGCCTCCCCCACTCCGTCCACCCCGACGATTACCGGAGCGAACGTCTTCATCCTCTTCGACACCAGTAACTATATGTATCGCGGCTTCGTCTACGCTCAGGATGCGATTGCGGACTTTATCCGTTCTCTCGAAGGTGTCTCCCGCCTCGCCTTCTACTCCTACAGCAGGGATCTCTCCCGCGCCGTCCCGCTGACGGGCGAGCGGCCCGCCGTGCTTCGCGGCGTGCGCGGTACAGTCGCTGGAGACGACGCCGCGCTCTACAACTGCCTTCTGATGACCGTGAAGGATGCAGCGCAGTTCACCGGCCGCAAGGCGATCGTCGTCTTCTCCAATGGTCCCGACAACGCCAGTCTGGTTCCGCCTGAAGACGTCGCGGAGCTGGCGCAGTCCACCGGGACCATCATCTACATGATCAGCACCCGCGACGCGCAGGCCGAGCCCATCTCGACTGCCGTCTTCGAGCGCATGAGCAAGGCTACCGGAGGAAAAGCTTACTTCTCCAAGTCCTGGAAGGATGAGAAGGATGCCTTCGCCTCCATCCGCGAAGACCTCGCTCACCTCTATTCGCTGAGCTACTATCCGCAGGCTAACCCGAACCGTGGCTGGCGCACCATTGAGGTAAAACTCGTTGGCGAGAACGCGAAGAAGTACCGTATCCGAACCCGCGATGGATATCGCGTCCTGAAGCCGGCGCAGATCGCGACTGCCGCTCCTCCCGCAGCTACTTCGGACGCCTCGACAAGGTAGGCGTCGCGGGCCGGAAATAGCTCAGGGTTG
>DATHJA010000061.1:0-2516 GCA_035316475.1 Edaphobacter sp.
CTATACCCCAAGCTACTTCGATCAGAACATCGTCGAAATCGCCTTTTTTCACAATCTCATCCTGATTCGTAAGGGAACAAACGACGAGAAGCCGAACGCTCAGGAGCTGCTCAAGCGAGAGATAGAAGCCTCCCCGAGCATCGGCTGATCTTTCTCACGGAGAACAACAGGCCACTATCCACTGCGTCCACGCCAAGATGCAGCATCCTCTCGTTCGTTCTCTTGAAGAAGAGCCCCTGCATCGATCGCATGCTTGAGATCAAGACTTCCATTCCACGCCTCAGCTACTCTGTAGTTTCATGTCTGCTGCATCCACGCTTCCCTTCAGCCGCGAACACATCCACCCCGGCGACCGCCTCTCGATCGCCGTCTCCGGAGGAGCCGACTCCGTCGCTCTCCTGCTCGCCATCCACGAAGCCAACACTGCCCCTCGCGACTCGCTCGGCGTCGGCCTCTCCGCCATCCACGTCCACCACGGCATCCGCGAAGCCGCCGAATCCGATGCTGACCTCACCTTCGTGCAGGACCTCTGCATCCAGCTCGACATCGCTCTGCACATCCACCGCGCCGACGTCCCCACACGTGCTGCCGAAAACCGCGAGACCCTCGAAGAAGCAGCACGCGAGGTCCGCTATGCCTTCTTCCGCACTCTCATCGCCTCCGGCCACGCCGACTCCATCCTCACCGCCCACACCCTCGACGACCAGGCCGAGACCGTCCTCATGAAGCTTCTCCGCGGAGCCTGGACCGAAGGACTCTCCGGAATCCATCCCATCGTCACCATCAACGCCGCATCTTCGCAATCCACCCCACGCTCCGGCTGCATCCTTCGCCCGCTGCTCGCCACCCGTCGCAGCGAGATCGAGGCCTTCCTCCACTCCCGCAACCAGCCCTGGCGAACCGACTCCACCAACGCCGACACCGCCTATACCCGCAACCGCATCCGCCACGAGCTCCTCCCTCAGCTCCGCGCCTTCAATCCCTCCATCGACCAGACCCTCGCCAACCTCGCCGAGCTCGCCCGCGAAGAAGAATCCCGCTGGCAGGCCGAGCTGGCCCGCGTTCTCCCCCAGCTCCTCCTCCCCGGCAAACCCGTCCGTGGCGGAGGCCGCGCCGTCGCCACCACCCCCGGCGCCTCCTCGGTCGCCATCGAGCTCGACCGCTTGCGCTCCCTCGACCCCGCCCTCCGCCGCCGCGTCCTCCGCGCCGCCGCCCGTCAGCTCGGCTTCCGCCTCAGCTTCGACGACACCACTCGCCTGCTCGCCCTCGCCGGCTTCGCCACCCTCCCCACCGTCGCCGCCCGCTCCGGAGCCTCCGTCCATCTGGCCAAAGGGCTCCGCGCCCAGCGATCGGCTCGCGAGCTTCGCCTCTCCTCCGAATCTCCCTCAGAACAAACCCCTTAACACATATCGGTGTATTCGTTTCCCAGGCAGGGTGTCGTTCCAAACGGAGCGGAAGGAGAACCGTGCCTCCCGCCATACCACCGTCCCGTCCTAAGTTCGAACGAAATCCATGTTTTGCGTGTGAATCCTTGGCCCTCAGAGTAGAATCTTAAGCATCTGACGGGGTAGGACCGTTACTGCGGTGCCGGGCAAATGCCTGCCGGCCACCCACAGAACCTTCCTTTATCGCTATCGTCTAACGATGTAGGCTCTCTCAATGGCTTTGGCCGCCATGGGAGTCGGGGTCCTGAAAAGCCGCCAAACAACGGCTTACAGACCGGAAAATGAGGAACACGCTTTGAACTCGACCGTCAAACAAATTCTGATCTGGGTCTTCATGATCACCTGCCTCGTCTTCCTCTGGCAGTTCGTTGTCAAGGGAACGGGTGCCGGGCAGGAGAAGAACATCAGCCTGACTCAGCTCCTCAACGATGCCGACGCCGGCAAGGTCTCAGAGGTCGTCGTCAACGGCTCCGAAGTGACTGGTCACTGGAAGGACGACAAGACCCAGTTCCACACCACGATCCCGGGCAACTATCCGGACATGTATAAGACGCTGCGCGATCACGGCGTCAATATCACCATCAAGGATCAGAACTCGAACGCCTGGCTCGGCTTCCTCATCCAGCTCGCGCCCTTCGCTCTGCTCCTCGGTCTCTGGTTCTTCCTTCTGCGTCAGATGCAGTCCGGCGGCAACAAGGCGATGAGCTTCGGCAAGTCGCGCGCCCGCCTGCTCTCCATGCAGCAGAAGAAGATCACCTTCAAGGACGTCGCCGGTGTTGACGAAGCCAAGGAAGAGCTCAAGGAGATCATCGAGTTCCTTCGCGAGGCCCAGAAGTTCCAGCGTCTCGGCGGCCGCATCCCCAAGGGTGTCCTGCTCGTCGGACCCCCAGGAACCGGCAAGACCCTGCTGGCTCGCGCCGTAGCCGGTGAAGCCAACGTTCCGTTCTTCTCCATCTCTGGTTCCGACTTCGTCGAGATGTTCGTCGGCGTCGGCGCCTCGCGCGTCCGCGATCTCTTCGAGCAGGGCAAGAAGAATGCTCCCTGCATCATCTTCATCGACGAGATCGACGC
>DATHJA010000062.1:0-10733 GCA_035316475.1 Edaphobacter sp.
CTCGCCTCCGCCTCGCGCATCCACTCGCGAAACACCGCTACCGGATCCGTTGCAGCTTCCAGCTCTCGAACATCCATGGCTCCAGTCTACTCAGCCCGCAGCGCCTCCATCGGATCGACCGAGGCTGCCCTCCGCGCCGGAATCGCACTCGCCGCCAGCGCCGCTCCTCCCAGCACAACAGCAACGGCAATCAGAGTCGATCCATCCCACGCGCTCACCCCAAACAGCAGCCCGCGCATCATCGTCGCTGCCACCACCGAGCACGCCAGTCCCGCGGCAATGCCCATCACCGTCAGCCAACCAGCCTCGCGCATCACCATCTTCATCACCCTGCCGCGCCCCGCGCCCAGGGCCATCCGCACGCCAATCTCCCTCGTCCTCTGGCTCACCGAATACGCAATCACGCCATACAGTCCGACCACTCCCAGCAGTAGTGCTGTAGCCGCAAATCCTCCTACCAGCCACGCTGAGCCTCTGTGAATCGTCGCCGAGGGCGAGTCATGAATCTTCCCGCTCATCGTCGACTCCGCATACACCGCAATCCCCGGATCAAGCTCATGAATAGCCGCACTCAAAGCCGGTAGCAGTTCCTCCTCCAGCTCCGTTCTCACCACCAACCCAAACCCCGGATCCGGCCCTGCGCTGGACGGGAGATAGAACGCTGGCCGCACCTCCAGCTCCAGAGGTCCTTCCCTGATGTCGTCGATCACGCCGATCACTCTCGCCGGAGGCTTATCCCAGGCTTTGATCTGCTGCCCGATCGCCTGCCCGCTCGCAAAGTACCACCGTGCCATCGTCTGATTGATGACGACTACCGGCAGCTTTGTCATCTCGTCCTCTTCCGTGAAATAGCGTCCCTCCCGCAACCGGGCTCCCAGCGCGCTGAAGTATCCCGGACTCGCAAACCGCGCCACGATCTCGTCGTTCTTATGCAGTTCCGGATTGCCCACCACCTGCACGGCCGTCATTCCATCGCCAGACCCCACAGGCAGATCGCTCACGATTCCAGCCGACGCCACTCCCGGCAATCGCTCCACACGCTCCAGCAGGTTCTTCGTCAGCAGTTGTATCTGGTCGTCCTTCGCATACTGTGCTCGCGGCAGCGAGATCATCGCCGTAGCCAGGTGCTCTGCGCGCATCCCCGTCTCCACATGCAGCAACCTGTAGAAGCTCTTGCCCAGCAGCCCCGCGCTCACCAGCAGCACCACCGCGGTCGCCAGCTCCACAACCACCAGCTTCGAGCCGAACCGCTTCCACCCCGTTCCCGCTGCCGTGCGGCCGCCGTCGTTCAGGCTCTCGTTCGATACGCTCTCCGGCATACGCAGCACAGGGGCTATCCCAAAGACAATCCCGGCCAGCACCACAATGCCTGCGGTAAACAGCAGCACATGCCCGCTCATCCTCATCCCCGCCAGATACGGCATCCGTGCCAACATATCTGCCGGAACCAGGTCCTCCGCTGCGCGCAGCGCCACTGCGGCCAGCGTCGCTCCCACCACGCTTCCTGTCGCCACCAGCAGCAAACCCTCCGTCACAAACTGCCGCATCAGCCGCACCCGGCTTGCCCCCAGGGCTCCGCGCACAGCGATCTCCCTCCGCCTGTTCTCCGCGCGCGTCAGCAGCAGGCTCACTACGTTGACACACGCAATCAGCAGCAGCAGGGCAGCGCCACATAGCAGCATCACCAGTACTGGACGAACATCCCCGCGAATCACCTCCGTCAGCGAAAGCACCGTAGACCCACGTCCGCGATTCGTATCCGGATATTGCCTCTCCAGCTGCGCCGTGACCGTCTTCATATCCGCGGCCGCCTGCTCCAGGCCCACACCCTTCTTCATCCTGGCAACGCCAAGAAAGTTATGGCTGCCTCGCTCACTCCGCGTATCGTGAATCGTCGCCCAGAACTCCGCCGGCTCCGCCGGAACGAAATGAAACTCCCTCGGCAGCACACCGATGATCGTGTTCAACTCACCATTCAGCGTTACCGTCTGTCCCAGCACGTCCTTGCGCCCGCCGTATCTCTTCTGCCATGCCCCATAGCTCAGGATCACTGTGCGCGGAGCCGAGGCCAGATCCTCTCCCGTTCTGAAATCTCTGCCCAGCGCGGGCGTGACACCCAGAGTCTTGAAGAGCCCGTCGCTTACATCAACGCCATCCACCATCTGGACTCCCTGCGGCGTCTTCTCCATGTACGACCTCGTCGCATAGATATCCAGAGCGTCAAAGCTCTTGTTCATCCGCTTCCAGTCCAGGTAATCCGGCCACGAGATGTGGAACTGCGGCCCCACCGAGATCGCCTCGTAAAGCGACACCAGCCGCGAGGGCTCGCGGTAGGGAAGCGGCCGTATCAACGCTGCATCCACAATCGCGAAGATCGCCACACTCGCGCAGATCCCCAGCGCCAGTGTGACCACCGCTGTAACCGTGAACCCTTTATTCCTTCTCAGTTGCCGCACCGCGAACCGCAGATCCTGCGCCACCGTCTCAAACTGGAAGCCCACAACCTCCTGGCTCCGCTCGCGCACCCTCGTCTCATTGCCGAAGCGTCTCCGTGCCGCCCGCCGCGCTTCCGCGCCGTTCACACCCCCAGCCTCGATCTCGCGTTCCATCTCTTCCCGGTGAAACCGCATCTCCTCCTCCAACTCACTGCGAAATCTTCCACGCTGCACCAGCAGCCCCATTCGCCGAACCAGTCTCCCAATCGCTCTCATCTCAGCCCCCTTATGCAAATAACTACGCCGACTCATCCTGCCTGCGAACCCGCCAGAACCCGTCCAATCGCCGCAATCATCTGCTCAAACTCACTCATCTCCACCCCAAGCTGCCGGTGTCCCTCGGGAGTCAACGTATAAAACCGTGCCCTCCGGTTCGTCTCCGTCTTCCCCCACTCCGCCTTTACCCAGCCTTCCAGAAGCGACCGTTGCAGGGCAGGGTACAGAGACCCCTCTTCCACCGTCAGCACATCCTCCGAGATCCGCCGGATCGAAAGCGCAATCCCATACCCATGCAGCGGTCCCCGCTCCAGCGTCCTCAGGATCAACATGTCCAGCGTCCCAGGCAAAAGCTCAGCACGTTTCGTCATGAACGGATATATAGATTGTCTATGGATAGATCGTCAATGGATATGTGACCATCAACGGGTGATCTGCCATTCTCGGCGAGCGGGATCTTTCGGGCGTATAACCTGTCAAGTTGTTTGTTTATCTAACAAATTTATTATCAACAACATGCATTTGCCGATTGGTTATCGACGAATTGCTAAACTGGTTTTGGTAAGGATTTTCTAGAAAAAGACGATGAACTCACGAATGAGCGGATATTAATCCTTTATAATCAATACCTTGAAGGTAACTTGTTTATTTTGAATATCTTGGCTAAGAGGTCCTAGCCTAAATTATTTATAATCAAGACTTTGCCGCAAAACCGGGGGAGGGGGTAGCAAGCCCTTCAAACAGATCCGTCCCTTGCTGCGCTGGCTGAGGATCGCTCGAAGCCATCAGGGTGTAGAACTCCTCCGAGCCGAGCTTATCGAACACCGTCTTCGTCAGCTCCATCAAGGGAGCCTGCGAATGATGTTGCCGGAACGCCTCCAGCTTTCGCGCACTCGCCTCGCGGATATCCAGCCGCACCGTCCACGGGATCGGCCGCGGTGGCTGTCGGTCCGGAAGGAAAAAGTTCGTCGTCAGATGAAACAGCCGGTCCGCCTGGTGCGGCGCACCCAGCCCGGGAAACCGCTTCGGCTGCCCGGCCCAGTGGAACGCAGCTGTCGTCCAGAACGAGACCATCATGTGGTCCGAGTGAGAGTTCATCCCGCCGTCGCCGCCAAACGTGATCACCACGTTCGGTCGGAACCGCCGCATTCGCTCGACCAGCCGCTCCACGGCAGCAATCGTCGGAACGTTTTCGAGCTGCCCATCCTGGTAGTCGAGGAGCTCCTGTTGCGTAACGCCCAGCACCTTGCACGAGGCCGCGAACTCCGCGCGCCGCATCGCCCCAAGCTCTGCAGCGGTGCCTGCCGCTCCACGGTTCGTCGCCGCCTGCCCATCGGTCATGCAGACCACATAGGTCTCCACGTCGCGATCCGCGGCCAGCGCCAGCGTGCCGCCGAATCCATAGCACTCATCGTCCGGGTGCGCGACGACGCACATCAATCGCTGGCCCAATCGGCAGCCTCCTCTTGAAGGTCTTGGACGAGATCCAGATCAAACAGCTCGCCTGAAACCAGTTCCTCAATCGCAGCATCCGGATCGACCGCCTTCACCGGAGCGAAGCTCCTGCGGTGCAGCACCGAAGGCCCGCGCTCCGCCAGCGCCCGCCGGTGCTCCGGCGTACCGTAGCCCTTGTGCGACGCCAGCCCGTAGCCGGGATGTGTTGTATCGAGCTCGCGCATCAGAGCATCGCGATGCACCTTTGCGACCACCGAAGCCGCCGCAATCGAAAGGCTAAGCGAATCGCCGTAGATCAGCTTGGTCTGCCTGCAGGGATGGTCGATCCGCATCGCGTCGATCAGAAGGTGATCGGGCTCGATCATGAGCCCATGGACCGCGGCCAGCATCGCCATTCGCGTCGCCTGGTAGATGTTCACCCGATCGATCGTCTCCGCGTCCACCTCGGCCACGCACACCGCCAGAGCGACCTTGCGGACTCTGCGGTCCAGTCTCTCGCGGTCCTTGCGCAGAAGCTGCTTGGAGTCCTTCAGCCCAGCTCTGGCCAGAGCCCCGATCTTCTCCGGAAGAATCACGGCGGCGGCCACCACGGGGCCGAAGAGAGCGCCACGGCCAACCTCATCGACGCCGGCGATGATGCGATAGCCGCAGTAGCGCAGCGCCTGCTCCGGAGCGTCGCTGCACACCAGCTGCCGCAGCATCTGCTGCTTCGCGGTTGCCGCGGTAACGGTCTTTCGGAGACGCAGAGGAGTCGAGGAAGCCATAGCCCTTATGGCAAAGTGTATAACCGTCCGGACAGAGAAAAGCCACGGCTGTAAGCCGTGGCTTCTGTGGAAATAGAAGACGAAATTAGCTGGCGCGCTCAACCTCGCGCAGGCGAGCAGCCTTGCCGCGCAGACCGCGAAGGTAGAAGAGCTTCGAGCGGCGAACCTGGTAGGAGCGGACCTTCTGCACCTTGTCGACAACCTTGGAGTTGTAGGGGAAGATGCGCTCGACGCCCTGGCCGAAGCTCATCTTGCGAACGGTAAAGGAACCCTGTGGTCCTTTGCGGCAGGCGATTACGATTCCTTCGAACGCCTGCAGACGCTCCTTTTCACCCTCGCGGATTTTGACCTGAACGCGGACGGTGTCTCCGGGAGCGAAAGCGGGAATATCGGTCCGCTCAAGTTTCGCGGCCAGTTTCTGCATGATGGGATGAATAGACATGACAACTTTCCTGTTCTGAACTCGAGTCTTTAGTTTACACGATTTCAAGCAATTAGGGGCAGAAAAGCGCATCGGAGCTGATGGAACCTCGGCTGGTTCATGCCGGGAAACCATCCTCTCCGCTGAGCTCCGTCTCGATCTCCCGCAGCAGTCTTCGGTCCTGCGGGCTGAGGGATACTTTTTCCAGGAGATCGGGCCTGTTCCGCAGCGTCTTGCGCAGGGCCATCTTCCTCCGCCACAGGCGGATAGCGTCGTGGTTTCCTCCCTGAAGGACGTCGGGAACGGCTGCATCGCCGAACTCGGCCGGCCGGGTGTAGTGCGGATAATCGAGAATTCCGCCGGCTCCGTGGGTCGTACGCGGAGGGCCGTCAGAAGGATCATTCTCTTCCACGGCATCCTCAGCCCCAAAGCTCTCAAACCGCGAGGAATCAGGATGCCCCAGGGCTCCCGGAAGCAGCCTTACTACAGCATCCACGATCACAGCGGCCCCCAGCTCTCCACCAGAGAGCACATAGTCTCCGATCGAGAGTTCGCGGTCGCACAGCATCTCGCTGACGCGCTCGTCCACACCTTCGTAGCGACCGCAGATCAGCACCACGCGCTCGACCGTGGCAAGCTCCTGCGCTATCTTTTGAGTAAAGGGTTGGCCTTGGGCCGAGAGCAGGATAACGGTCTCTTTTTTCGGATCGCGCTCCTGCTTATGGGTGATGTTCAGCGACGAGATGGCATCGTAGATTGGCTCCAGCTTAAGGACCATGCCCTCTCCGCCGCCGAAAGGCCTGTCGTCAACCGTACGATGCCGGTCGTGTGTAAAGGCGCGCAGGTCGTGGGTCGTGATATCGACCAGACCAACTGTTCGAGCACGCTTGAGAATCCCGTAATCGAAGACGCTCGTAAAAAAAATCGGAAAGATAGAAATGAGGTCAAAACGCATGGCGATCGAAGGCACTGTCTCTGCGCGAACAGCCTGCACGGTTCGCAAATTTTCAGGTCTGAACTTTAGAGTAAACACAACAGCCGGAACATGCACGAAGCGAGTCAAAAAGGGCTCGCTCCTGTTCTGCATCCAGGCGCTCTTTGGATCGCTGTTCTTATTTTCCTCGCTGGTCATCCGCCCGGCAGCCAGCGCCCAGACACTACAAAGACCCCAGGAGCAGTATGCGTTGTGGAAAGTCTCTTCCAGCCTGGATTCAGCCCCTTCCAGTAGCCTGGATCCAGCTCCTTCCAGCAGAGAGATAAAAGATCAACCAGCCGGAGGGGCGGCGCCAAGCCGGGAGATCGGGCCCTTCAGCTCGTGGCGTGTGGACCTGATGATGAACACGCTTGGAGCGGGCGTTGATGTCTCCACGCCTCTTCTTCCGCGCCTTGATCTGCGTGGTGGAGGCAATTTTCTGATCTTCAGCCATGAGTTCGATGTGGATGGCCTTCACTATGACGCGCAGCTTCAGCTTGGCTCGGGGAACGTGCGCCTGGACTGGTTTCCGCGGCGAAGAAACTTCCATATCAGCCCCGGCTTTCTGTACTTCAATAACTACGTTACCGCGCCCTCTCATGTGCCTGCGGGAGCCCGCTTCACCCTGGGAGACGAGACTTTTATCAACAGTGTCGGCGACCCGGTCCATGGAGACGCCAGTCTGAAGTATCCTCGTCGCGTGGCGCCCATGCTTACGGTCGGTTTCCGTAACGTACTTCCTGGCAGGCATGAGCACATCTCGGTTCCCATTGAATTTGGAGTCGCATACACCGGAGCTCCAAAGATGAATGTCACACTCTCCGGAACCGCCTGCCAGACAGATGGGTGCTTCAACTTCGCCGACAACGCAGAGGCCCAGCAGAGTCTGAAGGACGAGATCCGGGATATCAATGACACTTTAAGCAATATTCCGGTCTATCCCGTTCTCTCGATAGGGTTCGGATACCGTTTCTAGTTCGGGCGGTTTATATCAACTAACCCGACCGGCAGGCTCATGACGATACGCCTGTCCGGAAGGTCCAGGCTCTTCACGAAGGCTTTGGCGAAGGGGATCAGAACCTCTTCTCCGTCGCCTGTGGTCACGACCAGCAGGGGTGCAGCGTCGGGGACGCGGATGCCGTCGAGCGCGGAAGGGAACTGCACCTCCGAGACCTGTCCAACCGCATCTGCGCCATCGAACAGCGTGCAGCCGACCAGGTCGCTGATGTAGACAGAGTCGTCGTCCTCCAGGGGAGTACGGCGGTCATCGGAGACGACAACGTCGAGTCCGGCGACCTGCTCGGCCTGAGAGATGGTGTCGATCCCGGCGAGGTGCAGGACCACCCGGCCCTTGTTCTTTCCGACGGGAAGCCAGGAGGAGGTGATTTCGATGCGTCTTGCGGCAGATAGATCTTCTGTAGAGCCGGGCGCGGTGAGGAAGAGATCCTGACGGCCCGCGAGCCGCTCCGGGAAATCGGTCAATAGCTCGGCCAGCAGCTCACCTCTGCGGCCCTGTGGACGCAGCAGACGAGCCAGAACTACCCATGTGGACGAATCGGATTGCATGATTGGAGGATAGTCTCCGGAATGGAGGTGCGGAGTATGGGAATTCAGGACTGCGGGGGTTGCTCTTCCACGATATCGAGCGAGAAACGGTGCTTCAGCTTCATGCTGGCTGCGGCAAGGATCGTCCGCATCGAGCGCGCTGTTCTCCCTTGCTTTCCAATAACTTTTCCGATGTCGTTCGGAGCTACCCGGAGACGGATCACCGTTGCCTCGTCCTCCGCGAAGGCTTCGACAAAGACGCTCTCGGGATAGTCGACCAAGGCTCGCGCAATCTCAGTAACAAGTCCAGTCATGCTTGCGCTCGCGCTCGCGTAATTCTCTTCACCCGCCGTATGCGTGGATTGGGTCATTAAACACCTCCTGGGGTCACAAATGCGGGCTTGCTCTTCCGTTTGCCTCGTCTATTGCGAGATCTCAGGGGTGTACTTCACGAGCGTAGCCACAATTAGTCGATATGCCCGGGTGGCATCCAGAGAGAAGAGTTTCCCTGTGGGAGAAACCCGAGCGTATCGGAGTCGCAATACCTGAAGTCTACGTGATGTATACCCTCATGGGACACGAGGAACCTCCGGCATTATCAAATCTTTGGGAACACCAGAGGGATTCCCAAAGATTGCAAATGGTAACTAGGCTGCTGTGGCTGCCTGCGCTGCGGGGGCGTTGGCAACGAGCTTCTCGACGCGGTCGGAGAGTTGAGCTCCCTTTCCGGTCCAGTACTCGATACGGTCGCGCTTGAGCTCAACGCTGGCCGGGTTGGTGCGGGGATTATAGGTGCCGACCACCTCGATCGAGCGGCCGTTGCGGGCGCGATCCTTCTCGATAACAACAATGCGGTAGTGGGGCTGCTTGCGCGCTCCAACGCGCGCCAAACGGATCATCAACACGAGAAAAGCCTCTCAGTAAGTTAATTTGGGTGGAACGGCAAAGCCGTCGAGCCTCCAGCCCTTAGCGGAGGCGAAGAACCCAACACCTAAGTATGGCGGAAATGGACGATTTTCGCAATATGTCGCGCGATCTTTGAGGTTTCCACAGCGCGGAGTGGTTGCTTTAGCGCATAATTTTACCTTGGAAAAAGCTCGGCATAGGTTACTTTGTGCTGTAGACTCCTGTGTGTTAGGTATCTAAATCGTTACCAAGAGCCAGGTGGAATGGAGGATTCATGGGCCACTGGATGAGGCTGAAAGAGGAAAATCCGGTCCGTACTGCGGTCCGGTTTCCCATGAAGCTCCCTTTAGAGATTCAGACCGACGAAGGGGAGTTCCATGCGGTAACGGAGAACATCTCGGCGAACGGCCTTTTGTTTGTATGTGATTATCTCCCAGAGGTAAACAGCAGGATCGAATTCACCATTGCGATGCCTTCCGCAGTGATGGGATCGGCTACGGACGTGAAGATTCATTGTGTGGGTCGCGTTGTCCGGAGTTTTCAGCAAGATGGAGAGAAGAAGGCTGCGGCGGTAATCGACGAATATTTTTTAAAGGCTTGATCTTATGACTGTTGTTCATTTTGACCCTTCTAGGGATGCCGATGACAGTGTCGAGGAGAATGGATCGCCGACAGGGATCCGGGTGATTCTCGCGGACTCTCAGGCAATTTATCGCGTCGGCATGCGGAAGGTCTTCGCGCTCGAAGACGATATCCGCGTGGTCGCGCAGGTGGAGTCCCTTGGGAATCTGTATGCCGCACTTCAGCGTTATCCCACGGATGTGGTTCTGCTGGAAGGACAACTCATCTCCGGGACTGTCGATGCCATTCCGGAGCTGGTGCGGCGGGCTCCGGACGCAAAACTGATTGTTCAAGTTATGGAGACCGACGAATCGAACACGGTCGAGCTCTACCGGCGAGGTGTGCGTGGGGTGGTTCCCCGTTCCATCTCTCCCGATCTTCTGATCAAGTGCGTTCGCAAGATCGCCGAGGGAGAGACATGGATCGACAACCGGTCCATCAACTGGGTGATCGAAGCTTATCGCGCCCAGGCGACGAGCCTGACCGATCCGAAGGTTCAGCCGAAGCTCTCAAGGAAGGAACTGGCGATCATCAGCTGCATCACGCGTGGCATGCGGAATAAAGAGATTGCCTACCAGATCGGAACCACCGAGCAGGTGATCAAGAACTACCTTCGCAAGGTATACGACAAGCTGGGAGTCTCTGACCGGCTGGAGCTTGCTCTCTACTGTCTGCATCATGAGCTGCTGAAGAAGTACACCCAGGAGCTCGAAGGCGTGATGCTGACGCAGACCGAGCCGATGCAGCCGCTACGCGCGAAGATGTAGTTCGCGGCGAATTACGTACGATAAAAATCAAAAAGGGGAGCCCAAAGGCTCCCCTTTTTGATTTGTCGTGCTTTACTGCTTGTCGATCTCAACATCGATCGAGAACTTTACGTCTTCGCCAATGACCGCGCTTGGATACTTTGAGCCGATGTTGAAGTCGGTCCGCTTCAATTTGCCTGATGCCGAGAAGCCGCTACGGGTCTTGCCGTTCTTATCGGTCTGCGGAGGAGCAGGGCCATCGACATCCAGAGTGACGGTCTTTGTCACTCCATTCATCGTTAGATCTCCGGTCAGCGTAAGCTTCCCGTCCGCTTTGGAAAGCGACGTCGATTTGAAACTGAGCTGCGGATTCTTCTCCACGTCAAAGAAGTTTGCCGACTTCAGATCCTGATCTCGCTTCTCATTGTTGGTGTTGACGCTCGAAGTAGTCGCAGTGGCCTGGACAGAGGATTTGGTGACGTCCTTCTCGTCATAGAGGACGGTGCCTTTGACTTCGCTAAGGGAGCCGTGAACGTTGGAGACTCCCATGTGACGAATCTCGAAGTTAATGCTCGAGTGGCCAGGGTCGAT
>DATHJA010000063.1:0-10753 GCA_035316475.1 Edaphobacter sp.
GCCAATGCCAGTGCCTTTTCAACCGACTCGGCGCGAAGCACCGGGACCAGTCCAATCTGTTTCAAAGAAGCCAACACAGCGGCTTTGCTCATCTTTATTTACTCGCTTTCCTGAAGTCTTGCGGCCCGGCCAGGATCTCCCCAGCCGGGCCGTGTTTCTAACGTGCCGGTTACCGCTGAACGCGAGCGCCCCCGCCCTTCATCACGCGCTGCACTTCGTCAAAGGTCGCCATCGTCGTGTCGCCCGGAGTCGTCATCGCCAGAGCGCCGTGAGCGCAGCCACAGTTCACCGCGTAGTCCGCACCCTTCTCATTCAGGAACCCATAAATGAGACCCGAAGCAAACGAGTCCCCGCCACCAACGCGGTCGAAGATCTCCAGATCGGGCATCGGACGGGCCTCATGGAACTTGCCCTCGTAATAGCAGACCGCGCCCCAGTCGTTGACGCTCGCCGTCTTCGCATGGCGCAGCGTCGTGGCCACGGCCTTGAAGTTCGGATAGGTCGCAACCGCCTTCTCGATCATCTTGCGGAAGTTGGCAGAATCCAGCTCACCCAGGTCATCGCCCACGCCCTCGATCTCGAAGCCGAGCGCCGCGGTAAAGTCCTCTTCATTGCCGATCATCACATCGACGTACTGCGCCAGATCGCGATTGACCTCGGTCGCCTTGGCCTTGCCGCCGATCGACTTCCAGAGGGAATCACGATAGTTCAGATCGTAGCTTGTCATCACGCCGTGCTTGCGAGCCGCGACCAGCGCCTCCTTGCAGACCTCAGGGGTCGACTCGCTCAGAGCGCAGAAGATTCCGCCGGTGTGGAACCAGCGAGCCCCCTCTTTGCCGAAGATCTCATCCCAGTCGATCTGTCCAGGCTTCAGCTGGCTGACGGCGGTGTTGCCGCGGTCCGAGCAGCCCAGGGCAGCACGCACCCCAAAACCGCGCTCCGTAAAGTTCAACCCGTTGCGTACCGTGCGGCCCACGCCGTCGTACTTGACCCACTGCACGTGACTCTGGTCCACGCCACCCTGGTTCATCAAGTCCTCGACCAGACGGCCGACTGGATTGTCCGCAAGCGCCGTAACAATGGCCGTCTTCAGGCCGAAGCAGCGGCGAAGGCCGCGAGCGACGTTATACTCGCCACCGCCTTCCCACACCTGAAACTGCCGCGTCGTCGCGACACGAACGTCACCCGGATCGAGGCGAAGCATCACCTCACCCAGGCTGACCAGATCCCACTTGCACTCTTCTTTTTTACGAATTTTCAGACTTGCCAAATCACTCATTGTTTTATCGAAGCTCCGTAATCGCTACAGCGTCCATGTCGTCGTACACCTGATTCTCTCCGCCCATACCCCAGCAGAACGTATAGTGCTTTGTTCCCACACCGGCATGGATCGACCATCCCGGTGAAACCACAACTTCCTTGTTCGCCATCACCAGATGGCTCGTTGCATCCGGCGGCCCCATCAGGTGCAGCACGCGATGCGCCGGATCCACATCGAAGTAGAAGTACACCTCACTGCGCCGCATATGCGTGTGAGGAGGCATCGTATTCCAGTTGCTCCCCGGCTCAAGCATCGTGAAGCCCATCACCAACTGGCAGCTCTTGATGCCGTCCTTATAGATGGCCTTATAGATCTTGCGGCGGTTGCAGGTCTCCACAGTTCCCAGTTCGACCGGCTTCATCTCGCCGAACTTCACCATCGCGGTCGGATACTCCGCATGCGCCGGATAGCTCAGTAGGTAGAACTCCGCGGGCTTCGCTGCATCTTTGCTGGCGAAGACGACGTCCTTCGATCCGCGACCGATGTAGAGGCAGTCGAGCTTATCCAGATCAAAGCTCTTGCCGTCCACCGTGACCGATCCTGCTCCTCCGATATTCAACACGCCCATCTCTCGGCGTTCGAGAAAGAAATCGGCGCGCAGCTCCGGCTCAGCCTCGAGCTTGAGCGGCGATGAGGTCGGCACGGCCGAACCGATCACCGTGCGGTCGAGATCCACGTAAGCAAACTCGATCTCACCGGGCTGGAAGAGATCCTCCAGCAGAAAAGTCTCACGCAGTTCCTCGGTATTCATCAGCCCATAACGAACCGGGTCTGCCATCTCATACAGCCTCATCGCTCTCTCCTCTATCGCGAAGTGTCTCTTCGTAGACGCTTTTCAACGGGGCTTGGACAAGCATATCGCCCCGGTTCGCACTGTCCCTAAGCCATATGACCTAACCCTTTTGTGCAGGAAATCCGCTTCAGACAGGCTTTTTGTGCCCAAAGACCACTCAGAGCTATGCAAATAGCCTCCCTCACAATACGAAACCAAAATCAAGACAGTCAACAAACGTACCCATAACCGCACGGCATCCTCAGTAAGTCATCGAACCGTAACAACCGAGATTTGCTCCATAAGACAACCGACCGCTAAAGTGACAGCAGATATGCCAAACATCCTCGACCTCTTCCGTCTCGATCAGAAAGTTGCCCTCATAACCGGCGCCGCCACCGGCATTGGAGCCTCCATCGCCGAAGCCCTTGCGCAGGCGGGAGCCACCGTAGCTGTCCACGGCAATCGCCGCCCGGCAACCGAGACCGCCGAGGCCATCGGCGAAAAAGCGGCAGCCTTCCAGGCCGATCTTTCGACAACTACTGGCGCGGAAACCCTCTTCGTCGAGGTCAAGGAGAGGTTCGGCAGAATCGACATTCTGATCAACAATGCGGGCACCATCCTCCGCCACAACGCTGTCGATTTCCCGCTGGAAGACTGGCAGACGGTCCTGCAGGTCAACCTGACCAGCGTCTTCCAGCTCTCACAGCTTGCGGGACGCGACATGATCGCGCGCAATGCCCCAGGCAAGATCGTGAATATCGCTTCCCTGCTCAGCTTTCAGGGAGGCATCCGCGTTCCGGCCTACGCAGCCAGCAAAGGTGGCGTTGCACAGCTCACCAAAGCGCTGGCAAACGAGTGGGCGGGTAAGAATATTCAGGTCAACGCTATTGCTCCGGGCTACATCTCGACGACCAACACCGAGCCGTTACAGGCGGACGAGACCCGCAACCGTCAGATACTCGAGCGCATTCCCGCAGCCCGCTGGGGGCAACCGCTCGATATCGCCGGAGCCGCCCTATACCTCAGCTCTCCTGCAAGCGATTACGTCACCGGCACTGTCCTCACCGTTGACGGTGGATGGATGGGTCGCTGATTCATTCAATAGGCGGAAGCTCCGTTCCTCCTTGTTCGCTGGAGAGATAGGCCGCCTCCACCGTCCGCATCGTGTCGATCGCATCTTCGACGCTGGTGGGCAATGTGTCTGCCTCGCCCTGCACGTAGGCCTGGAGCGAGCCCATCGATCCCATGAACGCATCGGGAAACCAGTTGCCGCTGACAGCAGCCTGCTTCCATCCGGCGCCATCCCGCAAGGCGTATTCGAGATTGTCGGGGAGCCCAACGGGATAGTTCAGGTTGACCCCCATCTGCGCCCGCATCGCACCGGTCATCCCTTCCCACTGCACGAAGCTGCGCTGCAGCTTCGGGTCGAAGTCATGGCTGTGGTTCGTGGCGATGAAAAGCCTCTTGTCGTCGCCATAGTCCAGAACGATCACGCTCTTGGTCGCCGCAAGCGTGGGCGTTCGCGGACTCTTCACGGTCTTTGCGTAGACGCTGCGAGGATTCCCAAGCCAGCTTCGCACCAGATCCACATAGTGGATGGAGTGATAGAGGATCTCAAGCCTCGGCGCGGTGCTCAGAAAGCTCCACAGCTCCCAGGGCGTGTGAACGCTGACTTTGACCTCCATATCGTGCAGCTCGCCAAGTGCCCCCGAGGCAGTAATTGCGCGCGCGGCTAGCATGTTGGGAGCCCAACGGAGCTGAAAGTTCACCGCAGCGGTCAGACGCTTCGCGCGACAGATGCGAAGAATCTCGATAGCCTCGGCCAACGTGTCGCCCATGGGCTTCTGCATCAGGACCGCCGCCCCGTCCGGAAGTTGCCTGAGGATGGACGGAAGAGCCTTCGCAGGCGTCGCGATATCGAAGATCGAATCGGCTGGGGCGTAGCGAATCGCCTCTTCAATCGAGGCGAACCCTCGGGGAACGTTGAACTCCTTTGCCAGGGCCTCGGCCTTTTCGAGGTTCATGTCCACCAGCGCGGCGACAGGAAACCCGGCCTTTGCATAGGCCGGAAGATGAGCGTCGCGAACGATTCCGCCTGAGCCGATCATGAGGATAGGGCGTGCCACCCGTGGGCGAGGAGCAGCGGCTTCTCTAACAATCTCTTCCAGATTCATTCCTGAAAACCTCTTTTTACATACTCCAACATGAATTCTATTCTCCTATGAAGGATGGCCTTCTTGAACAAAAAGACGGGCCCGGGTTGCTCCCTTTCCGAACACCTCGTACCCTACCAGAAGAAGTATGTCCTCCTCGCTCGAACTCGCCCTGATCTCCTGCGCCCTGCTGGGACTTCGTCATGGCTTCGACTATGACCACCTGGCCGCGATCACGGATATTACCAGTGTGCAGCGTACCTGGCGCGAGGGCATGCGCCTTGGACTGCTCTATGCGCTGGGCCACGCCCTGACGGTAGCAGTCATGGGAGCAGCGGTCATCTTTCTGCACCTCGGCCTTCCCGCGCATCTCGATGGGGTTGGAGAACGGCTGGTTGGTGCAACGTTAATCGTCCTTGCGTTATATGTCCTTATTACCTTTGTCCGGCGCAAGCCCGGCACAGCGCATACGCATGCTATTCCGGCAAGCCGCATCGCTCTGCTGATCTCGGGCGCGCGCTACACCACCTGGAAGATGCGCAGGCTCGCGAACCCCGATCTTCCGCAGCCAGAACCCTTTCGCTTCCGCTACGACCGCAGCTCGGTCTTTGTGGTCGGCATCCTTCATGGCCTCGGTGCGGAGACTCCCTCGCAACTGCTCCTGTTTCTGCTGGCGGCAAACCTGGGCGGCACGAGCAAGGGCTTCTTCGGGCTGCTGTGTTTTATCGCGGGACTGCTGGTGATGAACACGATGATGACCGCATCGGCCTCCGGTATCTTCGCCTCGAGCAGACACCGTCCAAGGCTGCAGATGTTCATCACCTCCCTGACGGCTGCCTACAGCTTCGTCATCGGCACCATCTTTCTGTTCGGAATCAGCGACCGGCTCCCCGCCCTGCTGCATTAACGCCCAGCCGACCGTTGCCTCTACACTTCCAATATGCTGCGTATCCCCTTCGCCGATCTCTACGCCGCACTTGAGCGGGCAATGTTTCGTCTCGGCCTCCCTCCAGAGCTCGCAAAGCTTTCCGCCCGCCTGTTTGCGGAGACAACTCGCGACGGCGTGTACTCGCACGGCCTCAACCGTTTTCCGCGGTTCGAGTCGATGGTGCGGAACGGAAGCATTGACGTAAAAGCAATCCCAACAAAAACCGCAGCGTTCGGAAGCATTGAGCGATGGAATGGTAACCGTGGCATAGGCAATGTGAATGCTTATATGGCCATGCAGCGCACCATCGAACTCGCCCGCGCCAATGGCATTGGAGCCGTGGCTCTGGCAAACACCAACCACTGGATGCGCGGCGGAGCGTTTGGCTGGCTGGCAGCCGAGGAAGGCATGTTTGCCATCTGCTGGTCGAATACTATGCCCAATCTGCCCGCCTGGGGCACAACTTCGCCCACCCTGGGAAACAACCCGCTCGTCATCGCAGTACCCAGAGCGAAGGGGGAGCACGTCGTTCTCGACATGGCAATGAGTCAGTTCTCCTACGGCGCGCTGGCCTCCTATGCAAAGCGTGGCCAGCCCCTGCCAGTCCCCGGAGGATTTGATGCAGCCGGCGAGCTGACGCGGGACGCCGCCGCCATCGAGGCCTCGCAGCGTGCCCTTCCCATCGGCTATTGGAAGGGCTCGGGATTGTCCCTCGTTCTGGACATGATCGGAGCGATGCTCTCGGGAGGGTTGGCCACCTACCAGTTGCCCGTCGAGCCCACTCTCGAGACCGGTCAATCGCAGATCTTTCTCGCCATCGATCCAGCCAACCTCGCTGCTTCGAGCGAGCTCAATCAGATCGCAGACGGCATTATCGAGAATCTGCATCAGGCAAAGCCTGAGCACCCCGATAAGCCCATCCGCTATCCCGGCGAACAGACCCTCTCCCTGCGCGAAGAGAACCTTCGCTTGGGCATCCCGGTCGACGAGGAGCTCTGGCAACGGATCAGCGCCGCAGAATAGCAGCGTCGTGACCATTCTCGCCAAACCATGACCGACTCAGCTAGCATCTACACAGAGATATGGACCTCGCAGCAAAACGCGCCCTGCTGAACGAGACGCTCAGGAGCCTGGGCAGCGTTATGATCGCCTACTCGGGCGGAACCGACTCCGCCTTCCTGGCATGGGTGGCGCATGAGGCACTGGGAGACAGAATGCTGGCGGTGATCGCCGATTCGGCCTCGCTGCCCCGGGCGGAGCTGGCTGCAGCACTCGCCTTCACCCAGCAGCATGGAATCCCCACACACATCCTGCCCACCTCAGAGCTTGACAACCCCGACTATCAGCGCAACGACTCGCAGCGCTGCTTTCACTGCAAGGACGAACTCTTCACCCGCATGGAGACGGAGCGCGCAATCCGCGGCTTTCGTCACTTGGCGTACGGCATGAATCTCGATGACCGCGGCGAGTTTCGCCCCGGCCAGCAGGCCGCGTCGCAACATCAAGCGCTCGCTCCACTGGTGACGGCGCAGCTTACGAAAGCCGAGATCCGGCAACTAGCTCGCGAGGCCGGCCTGGAGCTCTGGGATAAGCCGGCCTCCGCCTGCCTCTCCTCGCGCATCGAGTACGGCCGTCCGGTAACGCGAGAGAACCTCTCTCAGGTGGAGCAGGCCGAAGAAGCTCTGCACTCCCTCGGTTTCCGCCAGGTGCGCGTGCGTCACCACGGCGAGCTTGCGCGCGTCGAGATCGCTCGCGCCGATCTGCACCGCGCCCTCGACCTCGACGTCCTTGACCGCATCACGGCTGCATTAAAGCCTCTGGGCTTTCTTTACGTCACGCTCGACATGCAGGGCTATCGCTCGGGCTCGATGAACGATATCCTTCCCGCCACGGCCATCACACCAGCCAACGTGAAACAATAGCTCTCATGCGCATCGCTTATCTCAACTGCTTTGCCGGCATCAGTGGCGACATGTTTCTTGCAGCACTGATCGACGCCGGCGTTCCAGCTGAAGTTCTTCACGATGCGGTAAAAGCTCTCGATCTGAATGCATCGCTCTCGCTCAGCAAGGTCGATCGCAGCGGAATCTCCTCGATCAAAGTAGAGGTCCTCGAGAACGGCAAGCCGGCTGAAAAGCATCAGCATTCGCACAATCACGATCATGAGCATCCTGGCCACGACGAGGAGCATACGCATGCTCACAGCCACACTCATTCTCACGAAGAACCGCATGCTCACAAGCATTCGCATGGACGTTCGCTTTCTACGATCCGCAAACTGATCGAGTCTTCAAAGCTTGCCGACCCCGTCAAGCGCACCGCCATCCATACCTTCGAACTCCTGGGAGCAAGCGAAGCGAAGATTCACAACGTCGACATCGAAAAGATTCACTTCCATGAGGTCGGCGCAGTCGATGCCATCGTGGACATCGTAGCTTCGAGCGCCGGAGTTCACGCGCTCGGCGTCGAAGCCTGGTACTGTTCTCCCCTCAACGTGGGCGGAGGCATGGTGGACTGCGCGCACGGACGCTTCCCTGTTCCCGCGCCCGCAACCGCCGATCTGCTTCGAGGAATCCCCACCTACTCCGCGCATGTGGAGCAGGAATTGGTCACTCCCACCGGGGCTGCGCTCGTACGCGCCCTCGCGCCGAGCTTCGGCACGCAGCCCGCGATGCGAGTCCAAAAGATCGGCTACGGCGCCGGCACTCGTAACCCCAAAGACTTCCCAAACGTGTTGAGGCTTTTGATCGGCGACGCAGGAGAGGCGAATCAGTCATCGGTCGCGATCCTCGAGACCGCCCTCGACGATCTCTCGCCCCAGATCCTCGCGCACGTAACCGAGCGAGCCTTGGCGCTCGGCGCCCTCGATGTAATGTCCACCGCCGTGCAGATGAAGAAGGGACGCCTCGGGACGCTGCTTACGCTGCTGGCCGACGACGCCAAGGTCAGCGTCCTCGAAGACCTTCTGCTGCGCGAAACCAGCACGCTGGGCGTACGCATTCACCACGAGCGGCGCTCCTGCCTCGACCGCGCTTACATCCCCGTAAACACGCCCTACGGAGAGATCCGCATCAAGGTTGGCTCCCGCTCCGGAGAGATCTTCAACGCTGCCCCCGAGTTTGAAGACTGCCGAGCCGCCGCCGCAGCACATAATGTCCCGGTCAAACAGGTCCAGCAACTTGCCATCGCCGCCTACCAGACCAGCAGAGAGAATCGATGAACCGCAATCGTCTTCTCGAGCTTCTGGCCGCCGTCGAGCGCGGCGACCTTCCCGCGGAACAGGCCTCTGAGAGGCTCGCCAATCTTCCGTTTGAAGATCTCGGGCACACGCGCATAGACCATCACCGCAACCTGCGCTCCGGACTCCCCGAGGTCATCTACGCCGCAGGGAAAGAACCCGCTCAGACTGCGGAGATCTTCAGCCGCATGGCCGCGGCTGGCTCCGACGTACTCGCCACGCGCGCCGACGAGCCGACCGCCGCCGCAGTACTCGCCGCGGTTCCGCAGGCCATCCATCATCCGCAGGCACGAGCCATCAGTCTTCGACAGACGAAAGAAGAAACCCACGGAAACATCGCGGTCGTCTGCGCCGGAACCAGCGACCTCCCCGTCGCGGAAGAAGCAGTCATAACGGCTGAGCTCTTCGGCGCGCGCGTAATCCGCCTGTATGACGTAGGAGTCGCCGGCATCCATCGGCTCCTTGCCGTCCGCGAGCAGCTCGCCAGTGCGCACGCCGTCATCGTCTGCGCCGGGATGGAGGGCGCGCTGCCCTCCGTGGTCGGCGGGCTGGTCGGCGTCCCCGTCATTGCAGTGCCCACCTCCGTGGGCTACGGCGCCAGCTTCCAGGGAACAACCGCCCTCCTGGGGATGCTCAACTCCTGCTCCCCCAATGTGACTGTAGTGAATATCGACAATGGATTCGGCGCTGCCTACACAGCCACGCTGATTGCCCGTTCTGCCGATCGCTCCCAGTAGCCTCTCTCTGCTTACCCGTCTAAAACCACCTATCCCCTGCCCTGGCCATCCAACTGGGTATGCTTCGCCGCGATTTTCTGAAGACCGCCAGCGTCACAAGTATCGCCTCTGCCATTCCCCTCTCCGGGAAGGCTCAATCCTCAAAGCCAGTTACCAGGCCGGAGGCGCACGGAATGATCTATCGAAACCTGGGTACAACCGGCGAGCGGGTCTCGGCCATCGGCCTGGGAGGAGCCCATATCGGCGGTGGCCCGGATGCGGACTCCAGGATTCGCCTCGTGCGATCCGCTGTCGATCAAGGAATCACCTTCCTGGATAATTGTTGGGATTACAGCGACGGTATCGCCGAAGTACGTATGGGGCAGGCTCTTCGCGATGGCTATCGACAAAAAGTCTTCCTCATGACCAAGATGGATGGCCGCACGAAAGATTCTTATAACCGTCAGCTTGAACAATCTCTTGGCCGGCTGCAAACCGACATGATTGATCTTGTGCAGTTTCACGAGATCATCCGAATGGAAGATCCCGACCGCATCTTCGCCGCCGGGGGAGCTCTCGAGGCTGCCGTCGCCGCCCGTGAGGCCGGCAAGATCCGCTACATCGGCTTCACCGGACATAAGGATCCCGCAGTTCATCTGCGCATGCTTGAGATGGCGCAGAAACACAACTTTCACTTCGATACTGTCCAGATGCCCATCAATGTCATGGATGCTCACTTCCGTTCCTTCACCAAAGAGGTGCTGCCCATCGCCTTGAAACAAGGAATCGGGGTCCTTGCCATGAAGACCTTCGGTAGCAGCTTTATTCTCGATAGCAAGACCGTTGAACCGATCGAAGCACTGCACTATGGGCTTACCCAGCCGGTCTCTGTCGTCATTACAGGCATCGACTCACCGAAGATTCTCGAGCAGGCTCTAACAGCAGCAAAGACCTTCAAGCCTCTCAGCGAACCTCAGATCGCCGCACTGCTCGCACGCACGAAGGACGCCGCCAGCGAAGGACGGTATGAACTCTTCAAGACTTCTAACCATTTTGACGGTACCGCCGCCAATCCAAAATGGCTCGGTTAACCGGCAGCGCTGGTATCATCGAAGGCATGACACAGCTTGATGTCCTGTACCGGTACGGCGTACCGCCTACCGAGGCGAGTATGCTGGCTCTGGCCAGAGTCCGTGAAGTCTATGGTGTGCGTGGTCTCCTCTTCGACGAAGCTCAGAAGACGGTTCGCGTGGAATACGACGCCACCCGCCTGAACGAAGCGACGATTCATCAGCTTCTGCGACGCGCCGGCGTGGATATCACCGAGAATGTAACGCTGTTCACCATTCCGGAGCCCGTAGAAGCCGCCGCCGCGCCGGCAGCAAAGTAAGCGCACACAGGCTTTCTTTCTTGCGATACAGTAGTGTTCTACGCTGCCGCGCCCGTAGCTCAGCTGGATAGAGCATCTGGCTTCGAACCAGAGGGTCGGAGGTTCGAGTCCTTCCGGGCGCACCATCTCTTCAACAGACAGCAGAATCAAGACGCCGAGCCTTTAGGGCTCGGCGTATCAGCTTTCGTGTCTCCATGACATCGCCAGCGCGCTGCCTTTAGTGTGACGCAGC
>DATHJA010000064.1:0-3664 GCA_035316475.1 Edaphobacter sp.
TAAAGAGGAAGCGCCTTTCGCAGCGTCTCCCATCCACCGACGGACGTCGGTACAGGGTTGAGGAAGCGCCTCTGCTCGTACACGGACTTCTGGAGCAGCGATCTCTGCTGCTCCGCCTCCGACTCCTCAACGGACTCCATCGTTCCACCTCCACGATCAGGGCAGATAATAGAACGGGTTGGGCAGCTTCACGCTCGTGTCGCCCCGGGCCTCACCGTTCAGATCACTCCACTGATCGCCCATGTTCAATACGATGCGATACCCTGCATCGACGATCTTTTGTCTCTCCTGACTTTTGTAGGCCACCGTCGGCATCTGCTTCTGTGGTCCTACGCGGAGCGCCAGTCCCTTCCATCCCTTGAAACCCGCCAGTTCAAGATTCTTCGCCGTTGCCTCGCGCAGCTCGTCCCATCGCCCGGTAATAAAGAACACATCCAGCCCCGCTGCGCGCCCCTTGTTGAAGAGCCGCACCGTCCCAGGAATCGGCATCGCGGCTTCAGGGGTCATCATCCAGTGGTTCATCTGCGCCAACAGGAAGCCATAGTCCTCGCGCCTAATCTCACAGAAGCCGGAGAGCGATGTCTCGTCGATATCCAGCACAACGGCCAGCTTCTCCTCCGGCTTCTTCAGGGCAATCGCGCGGTCCAGCACAGCCTCCGCACGTTTTGTCTGCGCATCGAGGTCGGCCCAGTAGCACCCTCCGCCACCGGTACACTCCGCATAGTCGGCTAAACGGTACCGCTCTACTCCGAAATTCGAAATCGGTTCGGCAGCCACCAGCACAGTCGGATCCGCTGCCGCTGTCTCCGCTGTCTTTTCAATCTGTTCTGCCGTCGGCCTTTTTTCTGGGGTAAGACTTATCTGCCTGCCACCAGGTTCTACCGGGCACACCGGGGGAGCCACTCCCTGCCCCATGCATATCTCGCATGCCAACAGAAATAACGTTAGAAAGCGCGCCTTATTCTCCATGGAATCTCCTTCAAGTACATCGATGAGAAAAAGGCCCGCAAGACGAATTTCAGAAAACAGCAAGCTCCGGAAGAAACCTGCCTCTCACCTTATCCCTTTGCTGTCGCCTCATCCACATAGAAGGCTGCGATCTCGTGCTCATACTTCTTCTCGACGACCCGCCGCTTCAGCTTCATGCTCGGAGTCAGCTCTTCGGTCTCCACGGTCCACTCTTCGGGAACGACGCACATGCGCTTGATGCTCTCGAAGTTCGCCAGCTCCTTATTCACCCGGTCGACGATCTCCTGATACATCTTGACCACCTTCGGATGCTTCACCAGCGAGGACGCGTCAGACGTTTGCACGCCCTGTCCTTCGGCCCATCCCTTCAAGGTCGCAAGGTTGGGCGAGATCAGCACACAGGCAAATTTATGCTTGTCCCCCACCATCGCCGCATTGCCCACCAGAGAGTTGGCCTTCAGCTTGTTCTCGATTGGCTGCGGCGCGATGAACTTTCCTCCGCTGGTCTTCAGCAGCTCCTTCTTGCGGTCCGTGATCGACAGAAAGCCCTGATCATTGACGTTGCCGATATCTCCGGTCTTGAACCAGCCATCGTCGGTGAAGGTCTCCCTGGTCTCTTTATCTTTCTTCCAGTAGCCAACGAAGATGGAGGGTCCTTTCACCTCCAACTCGCCATCAGCTGCGATCCTGCATTCGACGTTCGGAAGCGGCTTGCCCACCGTCCCGAGCCTGTACGCTTTCGGATAGTTCAACGCAATCACCGGAGAGGTCTCGGTAAGACCGTACCCCTCGAGAATCACGATTCCGGCGTCTGCAAACCATCCGGCGGTATCCACACCCAGCGGAGCTCCCCCGGAGATGAATGTCTTGACCTGTCCGCCGAACGCCTCTGCAATCTTGCCAAAGACAAGTTTGTTGGCCAGCTTCCAGCCCAGTCCACCCGGCTTTCTTCCAGCGAGCGTCTCTGCCCTGTTCGCTTTGCCCACACCCAGCGCCCATTGCAGGATCTTGTGTTTCAGGGGAGAGGCGGCGGATTTGCCTTCGACCGCCTGCCGGATCTTCTCGTAGACCCTCGGCACAGCCACGAAGATCGTCGGCTGTATGGTCTTCATGGCCCCCGGCAGTTGCTCGAACTTAGCGCAGTAGGCCAATTTGGTTCCATGACAGATGAGGGCGTAGTCCAGATGCCGCGCCGTCACGTGCGAGAGCGGAAGAAACGAGATTCCTGTATCCGTGTCTCCCAGCCCCAGCGGTCCGGTGGAGTAGTTCAGGTTGCTCGCAAGATTTCCATGCGTCAGCATTACGCCCTTCGGCTCGCCGGTCGTGCCCGACGTATAGATGATCGTGGCCAGGTCCTCAGGACGCGCTGTCTTCAGCATCACATCGAACCCCGCATCCCGCTGCTGCCTGGATGCGGCATTCTTCATTAGAGTGGCAAAACTCTCGGCCCCTTCGTAGCTGCCCGGGTCCATCACGACGACAGCCTTCAGCTCGGGCAGATTGCCCGCCTGCCGAATCTTTTCATACTGCTCGGCGGTCGAAACGATTGCGACCTTTGCGCACGAGTCCCGCAACATATAGCCGATCTGCTCCGCCGTGAGCGTCGGGTAGAGCGGGACATCCACGCCGCCGATGGCCAGGACAGCGAAGTCGGTTACGGGCCACTCCCAGCGGTTCTCCGACAGCAGCGCCACGCGGTCGCCCTTGCCGACGCCCCACTCGCGCAGAGCATCGGCCATCGCACGCACTCTGCCATACAGCTCTACCGACGAGATCGGAGACCAGCTCGCGGGCGCATCCTGCGCCATCAATACCGTGCGATCGCCGCGGCCTGTGGCCCGCACCAGAACATCATTCACCGTTCGCAGATCAAACATTCTCGCTCCGCCCCATGCTAGCCCTTGTCCCAATCCCGTTCAGAAGCACATCGATCACTTGCCGCGCGGTCGCCTTCGCATCATACGCGCGTCCTGTAAAGACCGCCGAGCTCAACAGCTCATCGATCGCGCCGAACATGCAGTGCGCCACTACGCCGTCGGAGACATCCTGACGGAAGAGTCCCTCCTGCTGCCCCCTGCGCACGACCTCGCGCACCATCTGGATGTACTTCACCAGGTGATGGTGCGAGAACTCGGCGATAAACTTTGCGCTCTGCCGCATCTCGGTTTGCATCAGAATCGCCATATTGCGGTTGACGCCGTGGCTCTCCAGATGTACCTCGGCGATGTATTCCAGTTGCTCCCGCGCTCCCTCCAGGTTCCTGAACCTCTCCTCCACCTGCTTGTAAAACCGTCCAAAGGTGGTGTCGATCGCCGTCCGGAGGATGTCGTCCTTGCTTTTGAAGTAGAGATAGATAGTGCCATCGGCGACGCCTGCCCGCTTGGCGATCGCACTCACCGGCGAGTTGAAGTATCCGCGCTCAGCGATCACCTCCACGGCGGCATCCAGAATCCGCTGGTACTTGTCGCCCGGCCCGGATATCGGCGCCGCCTTCTCCACTTCCGTCACCCGAGCTTCCCCTGTCACTTCCTTGTCGTTCCTCAGTCGGGACCTCGACAACCGGAAATCTCCGGCCCTAGCCACTCTAAAGACAGCGGCTCAACTTGCCAAGAATGAATCGAGACTCATTCCCATCCCATGTGTCATCTCAACCGGCCCCTGAGCGAGTAGAGCGAGTCGAAGGGGAATTCGAGGG
>DATHJA010000065.1:0-4471 GCA_035316475.1 Edaphobacter sp.
ATCGATCACGACTCCGTGCGCGACTTCGCAGTGGGCGACGCGAAGCTGACCTTCAAGGCGGCCAGCAGCTTCAAGCTGGAAGATCACGCAGCCACACCGGTGGTCTCCGCCAACGGTACAAAAGACGGCATCGTCTGGGTGCTGAGCTCCAAGGGCTGGAATTCGCAGGACCGCCGCGCAGTCCTCTACGCCGCGGACGCCTCAGACATCGCGCGCCAACTCTACACCAGCAACCAGAACGAAATGCGCGACCAGGCCGGGTACGCCCTCCGCTTCAACATGCCCACTGTCGCAAATGGACACGTCTACGTCGGAGCCAAGAGCGAGGTGGACGTCTACGGTCTGCTCCCAGCAAAACGATAACGAATGAAAGAGGCGTGGCTTAGTCGCGCACACGTTCTCCGCGACCTTCTACCTGGATCCGGTTCGCGCCCTCAGGAGCGAATGGTGCAACAGATACTTTCAATCAGTCAGCTCTCTGAATCTGTTCCCGGCGAACAAGCTCCTGCACTCGCAATCTGATCTCATCCCGTATGACTCGAACCTCCTCCATCGGAAGTCCCTTGGGATCGCGGAGCGACCAATCATCTCTCCGTAGACCGGGCACGTAAGGGCACTTATCCCCACAGCCCATCGTGATAAGGAGTTGCGCGTCTTTCGCCAGCTCCTCCGTAAGCCGCTGCGGCTTCGCGTGGCTGAGATCGATCTCCAACTCCCGCATGATAGCCAGTACTACGGGATGGACACGCTCTCCTGGCTCCGTGCCCGCCGAGATCGCCCGCGCCTTCAGCGGATCCGCAAGCTGGTTGAAGAACGACGACGCCATCTGCGAGCGTCCAGCGTTGTGGATGCAGGCAAAGATCACTCTCAGCACGATACTCTCCTCTCCTACGCGCAGCAGGACGGCTCACAGCACGCGGCCTTCGGCTTGATCGCGTAGACCTTCACGCTTGCAGCCGCCTGGTTGATGTCGTGCTTCTCCAGCAGCTTCGTCAGTTCCTCGTGCAGGGTCGCGCCATCTGCGGCAGGCGCGCAACACGACTCCACCTCCATCGCCGGGGAGCAGCACCCAGACTGACCGTCTACCTTGGCATACGCATTGAGGTCCGCTCCGCTGTCCACAATCTGCACGTGCTCGAATCCCGCTGCGATAAGTCCGGCTCGGTACTCTTCGATTGAAATCGCACCCGCGATGCAGCCCACGTACGCGGCCATACTGCGCGAGACATCCTCCGGCAGCTCGCCCTTCAGGGCGATGTCGCTCACGGCAACGCGGCCTCCCGGCTTCAGCACGCGAGCCATCTCGCGAAACACGGCAGGCTTGTCCGGAGCGAGATTCAGCACGCAGTTCGAGATCACGCAATCCACCGAAGCGTCAGGCAGCGGAATGCGGTCGATGGTCGAAAGGTGAAACTCCACGTTGGCATATCCTCCTGCCGTTGCACTCGCGCGAGCCCGCTCGATCATCGCCGGCGTCATATCGATCCCGATGGCGCGGCCGCCCGGCCCCACCTTCTGCGACGCGAGAAAGACATCCAGGCCACCACCCGAGCCAAGGTCCACAACCACCTCGCCCGGCCGAAGCCCCGCAAGCGCCGTGGGATTGCCGCACGACAGCCCCATATTCGCCTCCGCCGGAATCGCGCCCAGCTCCTCTGCCGAGTAACCGAACGCCTCCGCAACCGCCTTCACTCCCGCATCCTTCGTCGAAAGCGAGCTCCGCGCAACCTCGCCATACTTCGACCGAACCGAATCGAGAACCTGTTCCGTCATAACGCCCTCCTCGCAGAAATACATCTGCAAAGGCGAATATATCTGTTGAAAACAAATTCGTCAAAGCGTATATATTAATTATGACCCGGAAAGCCACCTTCGACATGCAGCGCTTCTTTCAGGCGCTCGGCGACAACACCCGGCTCCGCCTGCTCAATCTGATGGCGGAACAGGAGGTCTGCGTCTGCTACTTCGTGGAGATCCTCGACAGCCCCCAGCCCAAGATCTCCCGCCACCTCGCCTATCTGCGCAACGCCGGCATCGTCGCCGCGCGCCGCGAGGGCAAGTGGATGCACTATCGCATCACGATGCCGCCACACATCGGCGCAACCCAGATCCTCCGCACGACACTCGACTGGTTAAAGGAGGACAAGGCCATGCAGGCCGACAGAACGCGCCTTACAAAGGCGTGCTGCTCTCCTTCGAAGTACCCTGCACTCGAAGGCGCTCCCTCACCCACGTCCCTCTACGAGCCGTGCTGCGAGGCATGCTAGCGGTGCCCTCCACAATCTCGCAGGGCCGCGCGTGCTCTCCCACGCAGCGAAAGAAGCTCTCGTTTCTCGATCGCTTCCTGACGCTGTGGATCTTCCTCGCCATGGCCGCCGGCGTAAGTCTCGGGCACTTCCTCCCCAGCTCCGCCGCATTCGTCAATCGCTTTCAGACCGGCACAACCAACATTCCCATCGCGATCGGGCTCATCGTTATGATGTTCCCTCCGCTGGCCAAGGTTCGTTACGAAAAGCTGGGCGACGTCTTCCGCAACAAGCGCGTGCTTGGGCTGTCATTAGTGCAGAACTGGCTCATCGGACCGGCATTGATGTTCGCCCTGGCCGTGATCTTCCTGCGTAACGACCCGGCCTACATGCGCGGCCTCATCCTGATCGGCATCGCCCGCTGCATCGCCATGGTACTGGTCTGGAACGAGCTCGCCGAAGGCGATACCGATTACGTCACCGGACTGGTCGCCATCAATAGCGTCTTTCAGGTTCTCTTCTACAGCCTTTACGCGTGGGCGTTCCTGACCGTGCTGCCCCGCTGGCTCGGCCTTCAGGGCAGTGCCGTAAACATCGGCATCGCACAGATCGCCAAGAGCGTCGGCCTCTACCTTGGCGTCCCCTTCGTCGCGGGCTTTCTCACCCGCTACACGCTCATCCGCGCAAAGGGCGAGCCGTGGTATCAGGAGCGCTTCCTCTCCCGCATCAGCCCCCTCACGTTGATCGCGCTTCTCTTCACCATCCTCGTCATGTTCTCGCTCAAAGGAGACCTCATCGTCCGCCTTCCTTTGGATGTGGTGAAGATCGCCGTCCCTCTGGTCGTCTACTTCCTCATCATGTTCCTGGTCAGCTTCTGGATGGGCAAGCGCCTCGGAGCAAACTACGCGCAGTCTGCCACGCTCTCGTTCACGGCTGCGGGCAATAACTTCGAGCTGGCAATCGCGGTCGCCGTCGCAGTGTTCGGCTTGAATTCAGGAGAGGCCTTCGTCGGCGTGGTAGGTCCCTTGATCGAGGTCCCTGCTCTCATCGGCCTGGTCAACGTAGCGTTCTGGATTCGCCAGCGCGCCTTCACGGCGAACGGCTGACTCCGAAGCGCCTACTCCGGAATCATCCCGATCGCCCCCAGCCACGTCTCCACCAATTGAGGCCACTGTGTCACCGGAAGCTTCGTACGCCGCAGCCCGAACGCGTGTCCGCCCTTCGCGTACAGATGCATCTCCACCGGAACCCCGGCCTTCTTCAGTGCGGCATAGTAGCTTAGCGAGTCTTCCACACGATCCACATCGTCATCTTCGTTCTGCAACAGAAACGTGGGTGGCGTCTCGCGAGTAATGTGATCGCGAATATCCGGCTTCAGATTGAAGCTGTTCTTCGCAACCGACAGATGCCCCGGATAGATCGCCACCGCAAAGTCCGGACGGCAGCTCACCTTGTCCGCAGCATCTACCGCCGGATAGAGACGCTTCTGAAAGTGCACACTCATCGCGGTCACCAGATGCCCGCCCGCTGAAAATCCGAGCACGCCAATCCTGCGCGGATCGATATGCCACTCCGCCGCATGAAAGCGCACCAGCCCCAACGTCCTCTGCGCGTCTTCCAGCGCTATCGGCGACTGCGGATATGCGCCCCAATACGGTGCCGACTTCGGAGCCGGCACACGATACTTCAGCAGCACACACGTAATCCCCTTCGCTGTCAGCCAGTCGCACGCCTCCGTGCCCTCCAGGTCGATGGCCAGAATCTCATAGCCTCCGCCGGGAAACACAACGACTGCGGCGCCCGTGTTCTTTCCCTTCGGTGCATACACCGTCATCGTAGGCCGCGAGACGTTGTTGATAGACGTCCACGGCCTGCCAGCGACCAACGAGTCCTTCCCTGTTGTCTTCATCGTCTCCGGCCCCGTGAAAGGCCGCGCATCCGGCACCGCTCCCGGCCATATCGGCACCTGGGTGTGTCCCGCCGAAGGCTGCCAGGCAGGCGTCTGCGCGTTCAAGCCTGCACACGCCGACGCAATCCAAAGAACAACAACCAGAAGCCTCATCCCACTCCCCCACATTCTGTACAGAACCAGTCCTTACTGGTCAGTCGAGTGTAGGGCTGTCTTCAGTGGAATTCGGCCTCTGGTCGCAACGGGGATCGGCTCAGTTAATACAGCCGCACGATTACTGGAATCGCTCCCCAACCATCTCCTCGCTCTTCCGCCA
>DATHJA010000066.1:0-2812 GCA_035316475.1 Edaphobacter sp.
GGGAACGAAGTGGGTCTACGATCATCCGTTCTTTCTGATTCTGAATGTTGCGGTTGGCGGAGAGTGGCCCGGTTACCCGGATGACACGACAGTGTTTCCCCAGAGCATGCTTGTGGATTACGTGCGGGTGTACAGAAAAGACAGGTAAAAGACGCCGCGATCGCATCCTGAGATTCTGCAAATTGGATGGATCGTTCTAAACCCTTGCAGACAACAGCTGCAATCGCCGATACTGGCGGAAGTCACCCCGTTTCCAATTCAATCCACAAGAGGCAGCCTGTATGAGCCTTACCCGTCGTGTTTTTATCCAGCGTATTGCGCAGCTTGGCGGATACTCCGCTGCATACTCGACTATGTATGCCCTTGGGCTTATTCCTGCCGCAGGCGCATCTCTGCTGCCGGACCTGCCTTCAGACTTTGGCAGAGGCAAGAAGGTCGTGATTCTGGGTGCGGGAATCGCCGGTCTGGTCTCGGCTTATGAGCTGCGTAAAGCCGGATTTACGGTGACGATTCTTGAGGCACGCAACCGCCCCGGCGGCCGTTCGTGGTCGGTGCGCAAAGGATCGACGGTGGAGTTTACCGACGGAACGAAACAGGAGTGCACGTGGCAGGACGGCCACTATTTGAACGCCGGGCCTGCGCGAATTCCTTCGCATCACACGCACATTCTGGACTACTGCCAGACACTGAATGTGCCGCTCGAGGTAGAGGTCAACTTCTCCCGCTCGGCGCTGATGCAGGCCGATGGATTGAACGGCGGCAAAGCGGTAGAGGAGCGGCAGGTCGTCCACGATACGCGCGGATACGTTGCAGAGCTGCTGTCGAAGGCGGTGAGCCAGCACGCACTCGACCAGGAACTGTCGAAGGAAGACACATCCAGGCTGCTGGGCTTCCTGGAAAGCTTCGGTGATCTGGACGAGAGCCGGAAGTATACGGGTACGATGCGCGCTGGATTTATTACTCCGCGAGGAGCAGGACCGAGCCGCATGAAGCTGCACGATCCGCTGAAGCTGAGCGAGTTGTTGGCGGCTGATTTCTCCAAGGGTGAGTTTTACGAAGAGCAGATCGACTGGCAGGCAACGATGTTCCAACCCATCGGAGGCATGGACCGCATTGGCTACGGCTTTGCGAAAGTTGTGGGCGACGCGATTATCTACGACGCTCCGGTAACCGAGATCGTTACGGGTAGCGACTCAGTCAGCGTAACCTATGCGAAGGGCGGCAAGCCGCAGACGATCAAGGCCGACTGGTGTATCTGTACGATGCCGATCTCGGTGCTGGCGAAGACGAAGAACAACTTCACCGCGGAGACGCAGAAGGCTTTTACCGGCATGTCGATGATGGCGCTCTACAAGATCGCCTGGGAGTCGCCGCGCTTCTGGGAGAAGGAGTATCGCATCTACGGTGGCATCAGCTTCCCGAAGCAGACAGTGGATCTGGTCTGGTATCCGTCGGACAAGCTCTTCTCGCCGACCGGCATCCTGGTGGCGGGCTTCAACGCAGAGCTGGATGATAAAGGCCAGCCAACACCGTTCGGCGCGCTGACGCGCGAGGGCAAGCTCGATGCCTCGCGGCAGGCCGTCGACAAGCTGCATCCGGGCAAGTCTTCTCTGTTGACGAAGCCCATCTACATAAGCTGGGAGAAGATTCCTTACTCGCTGGGCTGCTTTGCCAACAATCATCTGGAGAGCAGTCAGCCGGCTTATGAGCAGCTGGACAAGCCGGAGGGCCGGACGGTCTTTGCCGGTGACTATCTGTCGCATCTGGTGGGATGGCAGGAGGGCGCGGCACTTTCGGCGCATCATGCGATCGAGCGGATTGCGGCTGCGATGCGGGGATAAACCCCTAATCGCAGTAGGCGGCTTCGGTCAGCAGCGTTGCGTCGTTCTGCACGGGGTCGGTCTCGGACTCGGTGGGCAGGTTCTGCTGTGTCTCAAAGAACTGCTCGACGGCGCCGATGACCGCGTTGCCGTTTTTCGACTCGAAGATCTGCTTGCGCAGGGCACCTCCGCCAGGGACGCCGTGGGTGAACCAGGCGGCGAACTGCTTCATCTTGCCTACGGCGTCGCGGTTGCGCTTCTCGCGAGCGATCTGCCCGGCGGCGAGGATGGCTTCGGTGCGCGCGGCCTCGGCGGCCTCTTCGAGGGCGATCTCGTCGACCAGCATCTGGAAGTAGGTGCGGATCATGCGGTAGCGGTCGTCGTTTGTGGGGTGGTCGTAGGTGCCGACGCCGGTGGCCTCCTTCGAGGCGGTGTACTGGGCGATCTGGCGGAAGATCCACGGGTTCGCCGGGGCGGTGCGGCCGATCATGACGGCGTCGCAGTGGGTCTTCTCGACCATGGATGCGGCGTCCTCGGGGGTGCGGATGTCGCCGTTGCCGATGACGGGGATGCGCACGGCGTCTTTGACGGCGGCGATGTACTCCCAGCGCGCCTGGCCGGTGTAGCCGTCCTCGCGGGTGCGAGCGTGGAGGGCGCAGGCGTTGAGGCCACAGTCCTCGGCTAGTTTGGCGAGTTCGACGCAGACGATGTGGGCGTCGTTCCAGCCCATGCGGAACTTCACGGTGAAGGGAATCGTTACCGCGGCGCGGATGGCGCGGAAGATGCGCTCGATCTGGGGCAAATCTTTGAGAAGGCCGGAGCCTCCGTTGCAGGCGACGACCCGCTTGGCGGGGCAGCCGAGGTTGAGGTCGACGAGGTCGAAGCCCGCTTCCTGGACGATGCGCGCGGAGTCGGCGAGGGTCTCCGGGTTCGAGCCGAAGAGCTGCGCCGAGATGGGGTGCTCGTCGTCGTAGTAGGTGAGGTAGCGCTTG
>DATHJA010000067.1:0-9271 GCA_035316475.1 Edaphobacter sp.
CGGAGGCGAGAGAGGGTCGTCGAGGTGGTACAGGCCTTTGCTGGTTCCGATCCAGAGCCCGCCCCGCGAGCCGGGTAGAAAGCTTTCGATGCGGGCTCCGTCGAATGCGGATGAACCGAGCGTGCGTGGATTGCCCTTCACGGTGAAAGTGAGGCTGGCTGCGGTGCGTTGCCACAGAGTGTGGCCGGGAAGATATCCGAAGGCCTGTACAGGCTGCATGACAGAGAGAAGCTGTTGGTAGGCAGGCGCGACGGCTGCTCCGCGCGCCTGCAACAGGCCGGAGCGGGTGGCGATCAGCAAGCTGTCATCCGAAAAGGCGATTGCGGTGGGAGTGGAAGGCGTGTTGAGCGCGGTGAAGCCATTGCTGTTGAACTGCGCCAGACCTGCTCCGGTGAGGACGTAGATGGAGTTGTCGTGTGCGGCGATAGAGAGAACATCGGAGGAAGGCAGTCCCTGAGCGGTGCCGTAGTGCCGGAACGATCCCTGCTGGTAGCGGAGGACGCCGTCGGCGGTGCCAATCCAGAGGGCATCGTCGTTCCCCTGGGCGAAGCAGGAGATGTCGTCGCTGGTGATGGCCGGAGTGTTTTCGCGCTGAAAGATCTTGAACTCGATGCCGTTGAAGCGGGCGATGCCCCCTTCGGTAGCGATCCATAGGTAGCCGTCTCGGGACTGAAAGATGGCGTGGACGCTGTTCTGCGGGAGGCCGTTCTCTGTGGTCCATGATTGGTGGCCCAGATTCGACGCTGCCTTGGCCGACGCGAAGAGCGAAGGAAGGACTAGCAGCAAAACCGGCAGCCAACGGATTGCGCGATGGAGAGAAGACCTCATGTGGAGTGCTGTATGGAATGGTAGAGCGTTTATCAGCCGGGGTCTTCTGATTTCTCCTGCTATGGTTTCTTCGTTGCTTTGTCATCGTCGCGAAGCGAGAGCAGATAGGCGACCAGATCATTGGCTTCAGAGGTTTCGAGGATTCCGCCGAAGGCAGGCATCTGCTTTCCGCCTTTGAGGATCTGCGAACGGATCTGTTCTTCGTTGAGCCGGCGGCCGACGCTGGTGAGATCGGGGCCCTTGGTTCCGCCGTGCTGACGGATGGTATGACACTGCGGGCAGCCGTTTTCTGTGAACGCTTGCGCTCCGCGGGTGCGCGGGTCATTGCTTGCGGGTGAGGGCTGCTGACAGAGAGTAGGTACAGCGGAGAGAAGAAGGAAGAATGCTAGGCGTGAGCGGTTCATTGGGCCTGCATTCCGACCTGCTTCGGATGGGGCGATTCCGTGGGTAGATCGGTGTGGGTGTGCCAGGGCACGGTCTCGTTGGCGATGTCGGTGTGGCTGCGCAGGAACTCGAGCGCATAAGTGCTGGCGGTCGGATCGTCCTTCTGGTCGGCGAAGGCGGCGGCTTCGTAGGCGGCCTTGTCGTTTATTCCGAGACGACGGTAGACGATGGAGAGGATGTAGTGCGCGGCGAGATCGTCGGGGTCGATGGTCTGGAGGGTTTCGTATTCAGCGCGGGCCTGGTCATATTTGTGTTGCTGATAGAAGGAGAAGCCGAGCTCGCGATGAGCGTCGCGGGAGCGAGGGAATTGGGCGATGACCTCCTGAAAGTCGGCGATGGCTGCATCGAGGTTTCCCTGATTGCGTTCGACCAACGCGAGGTAATAGAGCGCGCGGGCGTTGTGCGGGCGAAGCTCGAGAGCCTTGTTCAGGTTTGTGCGCGAGTCCGCATAGCGCTGCCACTGGAAGTTGGCGATGGCGATGTTGGTATAGGCATCGGCATAGTCGGGGCGCAGCTTCGCGACCAGCTGGAAGGCGCGCACGCTCTCGGCGTATTGCTGGGCGTCGAGCATGGCAATGCCATAGTTGTTCCAGCGCATCCAGAGGGGATTGTCCACCGGGTCGGGCGCAGAAGCCGGGTTGGTGCCGAGCTGGAAGGTGCGGGTACGCGAGGCCATGTCCACGATCGGCTGCGGGTAGTGCTGCTTCTGCATGGCGAAGTCCATGAAGTGCTGATCGAAGCGGCGATAGTTCACCCGAGCGGTGACCGAGATGGGGCCTTTGGCGTCAGCAGGGATGCGGAACTGGTAACGGACGATCTGCGAGCGTCCGGAGGTGATGGTGTTGTTGTAAGCGACGACGCGGTTGTCCCAGACCTGATGGAGAGCATTGATCTCTCCCTTTGCATTGATCAGGCGATTGGTGAAGCTGTGCGCGCGCGGATCGAGATCGCCGTTGGGTTCGAGGCCTCCGGAGTGCGAGAAGACGCGGCCCGCGGAGTCTTTGGCTTCGAACTCGACCCAGCTCTCGTACATGTCGCGTTGTTCGGGAACGTGGCTGTGCGCGATGCCCTTGTTCTGGATGATGACGGAGACGGTGACCGTATCTCCGGGAGCGATGGAGACGGGCTCGTCGCCGAGCGGCGCTGTCATGCTGCCGCCGTTCTTCTCCAGGCCGAAGAGGTCGATGTTGAAGACGTTGTTCTTCAGGAAAGCGATGGTCTTTTCCAGCTGCACGTCGTAGTTGTAGAACTTCGACATGATGGTGTTGGCGCCGAGCCAGCGATGGCTGGCGAACTTGCCTTCTTTCGCGCCGGGATCGGAAAGGGTGAGCTCTGCTCGCGACATGTGGCAGGTCTGACAGGTGGATACGGAGTCTTTGGTGTAGAAGGGCAGCGGAGACTGTTTGGCGAAGCTGGACTGCTGCCACTCGTCGTAGAGGAAGATGGCGCGCTGCCACTTGTAGTCGTTGAGTTGGCGGGGAAGTGCGGCCTTGTGGCATGCGGAGCAGTACTCACTGGTGCGGTAGAAGTCCTTCATCACGGCTTTGGAGTGGCGGTCGAGGTGGATGAGGATCTGCTTGTCGGAGACCTCACCATAGATGGGCTTGTCGTTTTCATCCACCAGGATGGCGGGCTGCGCGAGCACGTAGCTTCCTGTGCCGCGCGTATCGACCTTCTGGATGGAGTGACAGACCGAGCAGGTGATGCCGTCTTCGTCGAACTTGCGATTAACGGGAGAGCCCTTGGTCAACGCTCCGGAGGTGAGCGCGGTGGGGTTATGGCAGCCCTCGCAGTGGCGTGTGAACTCAACACCCTTTTCTTCGGTCAGCAGGTTTACGTTGCGCGTGTACCAGGGGGTACGGAAGGAGTTGGCGTGCGCGGACTGACGCCACTGCGTGTGAGCCTCCTGGTGGCAGTGACCGCAGTACTTCGCGGTGGGGAAGGTTTTGGGATCGATGAACTCGCCGGTGTCGGTGGTGGCCAGCGAGGGCAGAAAAGACTGGTCTGCTCCGAAGCGGTAGTTGTAGTGCCCGGTTACGGACTGCGAATAGGCGGATCGCTGAGAGGGCTGTGCGGGATCGTGATTGGCGTATGCCGTGGACGTGTGCGCCCCGATGAAAAAACATGCCGCGCTAGCGCCCAGGAGGGTTCCAACGAGGGCGCGGCCGATTCGCCGGGACAAGAAACTAAATCTCATTGCGGGGCCGATTCTATTGAACCTGGGGATGAGTTGGCTATCCATCAAAAGGTTGAGGCGGTGCTATGGTCGAGTTCCACTGCCTTCGGTCAGGGTAAGGATCTGGTCCGGCTTGGGTGCGGGGAACTTTTCGATGGACCCGCTGGGCCAGTGGACCTCAATCGAATCAATCGCGGCAGCGTCTCCGAGGCCGAAGTGGAGCCGAGGATCGTGGGTGGAGGCGTAACTTGCTCCCGCGATGACGTCTCCGCGCTGCTTTTTCCCGCCGGCGGTGAGATAGACGGTCGCGCCAACGGCATCGCGCGGACTCTTTGGTTCACCAACGAGCTTCAGATCGATCCAGTGATGCTTATCGGGCGAGACATTGCGAAGAAGCAAGGGATGGCCGTCGAGCACGTTGATGACGGCGTCGAGCTTTCCATTGTTGAAGAGATCGCCGACGGCAAGGCCGTGTCCCGCGACGACGCGAGCGAGTCCTGAGCCTTCCACAGCAGGGAAGAGGTCGAACTTTTTCCCTTCGAGATTGCGGAAGAGCAGAGGTCGCTGCGCGTAGGTTGTTCCCCACGGCATGCGGTCGACGAGCGGGTATACGTGTCCGTTGGTAATGATGAGGTCCTTCCAGCCATCGTTATCGAAGTCGAGGAACGCGTCTCCCCAGCCGAGGAAGGGAATCGTCGGCTCGGCCAGGCCGAGCTGGTAGCTGACGTCGGTGAAGTTGGCGTTGCCGTCATTGCGATAGAGGGGGTTGTAGTCGTCGGAGAAGGTGGTGTTGTAGAGATCGACGAGGCCGGTGTTCCGGTAGTCGCCGATGGCGATCCCCATGGAGGCGGTCTCTCGACCACTCTCGTTCAGGGCGTAGCCGGAGGCGTAGCTGACGTCTTCGAAGGTGCCGTCGCCTTTGTTGAGGTAGAGATAGTTCGGCGTGGAGTCGTCTGCGACAAGAAGATCGACCTTGCCGTCGTTGTTGACATCGACGAAGGCTGAGGCGAGACCGTAGTAGCCACCCTTGTCGGCGACGCCGGCCTTTTCGCTGACGTCGGTGAAGGTTCCGTCTCCATTGTTGCGGAAGAGATGATCAGGCTCGCCCGTCAGTCCGCGCGGACCGCACATGACATCTTCGCCGCGAAACTGGCAGAAGCTGTTGGAGGAATCTTTTTTGTCGGGCGCCGGAGCGGTGGCGGGGTCGTAGTGGATATAACCGGGGACGAAGAGGTCCAGTTTGCCATCGCCGTCGTAGTCGCCCCAGGTTGCGCCGGTCGACCAGTTTCCCAACGTGACGCCAGCCTTTTCGGCGACATCGGTGAAGGTTCCGTCATGGTTGTTGTGATAGAGGCGGTTCTTTCCGAAGTTCGAGATGTAGAGGTCGGGCCAGCCGTCGTTGTCGTAGTCGGCGACGGCTACGCCGAATCCCCAGCGCTCATTGGTGACGCCAGCCTTTTCGGCGACGTTGGTGAAGGTTCCGTCGTGATTGTTGTGAAAGAGCGCGGCCTTCGGAGCGAGGGCCTTGCCTGCGAGCGCATCGTAGGTCGACCCGTTGACGAGGTAGATGTCGAGCCAGCCGTCGTCGTCGTAGTCGATCAGGCCGACGCCGGAGCCGTTGGCTTCGAGGATGAAACGCTTCTCTTTCGTTCCCATGGTGTGGGTCCACGAGGCGAGGCCGGATTTTTCGGTGGTGTCTTCAAATACGACGGGGCCGCTCTTGACGAAGCCGCCTGCGGTGATGGGGCGGTGCAGTGGATCGTAGACAGCGGAATGGACTCCGCCGGTATTGACGCCTCCCGAGGCCGGAGGCTGGCCGCCTTCCTGCGGACGGTCGTGTTGCGAACCGGATTGAGCGAGGCTGAGCGCGGGCGAGAGGACGAACACACCGGAGAGAAGAGCGGAAAGAAGACGTATCATGCGCGATCCTTGAAGGACGGCGAAGAGCCTGGAGTCAGCTCTGAGCCGTCACCATATTTACCACGCGATATGCCTGAGACGTAAATGACGGTTCTGAAGCAGGGAGAGAATTCGGTCTCGGAAAGACAAAAACGGCGATGCAGACCTGAGGCTAGGCCGCATCGCCGCTCTCGTCAGGGAGGGCGAGAGATTAGAAGGATAGCTTCAGCGCCAGCTGCAGCAGACGAGCGTTGTTACGCAGGCTGGTGATGGAACTGAAGGCAGCCTTGTTGGTGAAGTCGAGCGACCCAGGCTGCGCGAACTGAGGCGTGTTGAGGGTATTGAAGGCCTCAGCACGGAATTGCACCTGCATTGCGTCCTTCACGTTGAAGTCTTTGAAGATGGAGGAGTCAAGATTGTTGAAGCCGGGGCCGCGTGCCTGCTGGGGACCACCGCCGAGGACGGAGTAGTCGGTCTGCCCGATAGCCGTTGCCTTGGCGGGGTTTGCGAAGGCGTCGGGATTCAGCCATTGGGTCTGGTTGTGCGGGCCGGCGTAGATATCCGCTCCCTGGACGACGTTGGCATTGCAGCCGAGGCCCGATGTGGTTGCGATGGGGCAGCCGATGGTGAAGGGCTGTCCGCTCTGATAGCTGTAGATGAAGTTTGCCGACCAGCCTCCAACGATTGCGTCGACAAAGGCGTTCGTGTTGGCCAGGTAGGCGCGTTGATGTCCGATGGGAAGAGCGTAGGTTCCCGAGATGTGGGCGACGTGCATGGCATCCACGTCGCAGAGGCCGTTGTCGCCGGCGATGCCGAAGCCCGGCAGCCATTGCGCGCGATAGTTGCCGGTAGCCTTGGCCTGTGTCTTCTGGTCGCTCATGCACTTGGAGAGGGTGTAGTTGGCCAGCAGCGAGAGGCCGTGCGAGACCTGATGCTCGTAGGTCAGCTGCGCCGACTGGTAGTTGCTGACACCATCGGTGCTCTCATAGGTGGAGCCGGGAGCGAACTGGGTGAAGGGCACGTTTGCGTTTACGTTGGTGCCCGGAGGAAGGATCTTCGTCAGCGAGTTGTGCCCGCCGAGGTTGTCGAGATGGCGGCCCAGAGTGCCGACGTAGGCGATCTGGATCGAGTCGTGATTGGTGAACTGATCCTGAACGGTGAGGTTCACGGTCTGGACATAGGGCGTCTGGAAGTTGTGCTGACGGCCGTAGAGATTCAGTCCAAGGCCGCTGTTGATAGTGGGGTCCTGCAGGTTGATGGAGCTGTAGGCGGTCTCGAGGGTTGCCGTCTTTCCGCCGGGAGTGGTGATCGGTGTCTGCGAGTCGTTGCTGTTGAAGGTGCTGGTGTAGACGAACGGATAGTTGGTTCCGAGCGTTCCGCCGTAACCGAGATTACCCAACGCGCCGTATGCGATTCCGTAGCCACCGCGAACGACAGTCGAAGGACGGAAGCGATAGGCGAAGCCAATGCGGGGCGCGAAGTTCGTGGGCTGGGCGCTGCCCAGAGCCATGTCGTCCACGCAGGCTAACTTGATCCCGCTTGTCGCGAGCAGAGTATCGAACGCCGCAGAGCGAGCTACTTTGCAGCCCTTGTTCGGGATGTAGTAGGTTCCTGTGTTGCCGTTGCCGCCGCCGTCGGCGATGAAGTTGGCCTGTCGCCCATCGACTTCGACATAGGGAGTGAAGTAATCCCAGCGAAGCCCGAGGTTCAGGGTGAGCTCCGGTGTCAGCTTCCAGTCGTCCTGGAAGAAGCCGCCGGCATACCAGCGGTGGTCGCGCGTAGTGGAGACGTTGGAGCCCCCGTAGGTGCTCATACCGCCAACATTATTGGGTCCGCCGACGCTGGAGGCTGTGGGTACGAGGAGGAGATCAGCGATTCCGTTCAGACTGCTGTTCTGGTTCGGGATGTCGCTGTACTGTCCGTTGAAGGTCATATTGCTACGGCCCTGCGGGGGCTGCGAGATATCGCCCTCGAGGCTGTCGATCTGGAAGCCGGCCTTGAAGGTGTGGTTGCGATAGACCTTGGTGACGGAATCCGAGCCTTCGATGCTGTAGACGGTCTGGATGGTCGGTGTGAAGTTGCCAACGCCCAGTCCCTTGAGACCGCTGATATTGATGGGAGAGATGCCTCCGTTTTCGGCGACCTGCGGGATGCCGTTGATGCCGTACTGCTCCGGAATGCCGAAGGTATTGCCGTAGAACGAGCGCTGATACTTTCCGGAGTGGGTGTAGCCGAAGTGCATCTCGTTGGTGAGCGTGGGAGTGAAGATGTGGGTGTAACCGGCGGCGACCATGTAGGCGGGCAGGCTGTCGTTGCGTCCACCGGTCTGTCCTACAGCCAGGCCAGGAAGATTACCGGGAACGGTGGTGTCGTAGTAACTCTTATCGAAGACCCCGAAGATGATGTTGTTGGGGTTGAAGTTGTGATCGATGCGGATGTCGTAGATGTTTATGTTCAGCGGCTGTTTGGGAGTGTAGTAGTAGAAGTTGTTGGCGAGGCCGCTGCTTGTGGGAGCGGGATACAGGTTGAGGAGCTTCACAGCGTTCGGGTCGACGCGACTGACCGGAATCTGGTTGAGCATCGCAGTTCTGCCGGTGAAGTCGGTGATGCCTCCGACGCTTCCTCCGGAGTAGAAGGGGTCACGGACGAAGACGGCTTTGCTGGAGGAGTTGACGCTGCCGCTGACGGGATCGACTGCGCCTGCGGCGACCGAGCGCGTCGTGGCGGGATCAAGAACCGTGCCGAGTGAGAACTTCCGGCCTAACGCGTCGGTGCGGGTGCCCTTGTTGTATGTGATCAGGTCCTGCAGGTTAGTGAAGCCGCTGGCGGCCATCGCGGCGGTTGGGACGGTGCTGGTGGCCGGTGCGGGCTGGATGATGCGGGTCCCCTGGTAGTCGACGAAGAAGAAGGTCTTGTCGCGGCCGTTGTAGAGCTTAGGCAGGACGACTGGACCGCCGAGGGTGAAGCCGAACTGATTCTGGCGGTACTCGGACTTGGGGAGGTTCTTCTGGTTGTTGAAGTAGCTGTTGGCGTCCATGGCGTCGTTGCGGAGGTACTCCCAGACGTTGCCGTGGAGGCGGTTGGTTCCGGACTTGAGGACGGCGTTGACGATGCCGCCGGTCGAGTGGCCGAACTCGGCGCTGAAGTTTCCGTTTTGGAGCTTGAACTCCTGGATTGCGTCAGGGGGAGGGGTGATGGCCGCATTGCTTCCGGTGTAGGAGCCGCCGTAGAACTCGATGTTGTCGTTGATGCCGTTGAGGCGGATGTCGTTCTGCCACATATTGACGCCATCTACGGAGAAGTAGGCGCTATCGGTGGTTCCGGCTCCGGCGGCGGGCTGGCCGACCGGAGAGGTGGAGACGCCGGCGGAGAGCTGCGCGAGGGAGACCCAGTTGCGTCCGTTGAGGGGAAGGTTGTTGACGGTCTGGGTCCCGATGGTCTGGCCGACGGCGGCATCCTCAGACTGGAGGAGCGGAGAGGCGGCGGTGACGGTGATCTGCTGGGCGACGTTGCCGGTGCTGAGGTGGATGTCGAGTGTTACAGTCCTTTGAACGTGAACCTCGATGCCCTGAATGATGGAGGGCTGAAAGCCCTGGGGACTGCTGCGCAGGGTGTAGGTTCCGGGGCGCACTCCGTCGAAGACATAGGTTCCGGTGGAGGTGGAATCCGTGGTGGCGGTGACGCCGGTGGCGCTGTTGGTGAGGGTGATTTTGGCTCCGGGGACGATGGCTCCGCCGGGATCGAGGACGGTTCCGGTGACTCCGCCGGTGTCGAGTTGGGCGGAGGCGGGGGCGGCGAGGAACAGAAGAGTGGAGATGACACAGACGAGAACGGCAAGCGTCCGATACACCGAGCGATGCAGCGTGCCCGGAACGGACGAAGGGGTAGAGCTTATATTGCGTTCCATGGAAGGATTCAGCCTCA
>DATHJA010000068.1:0-6193 GCA_035316475.1 Edaphobacter sp.
TCGCCTTACTACATCGGCGGCGGAGGCTTTCTCTATGGCCGCTACGGCCGTGGCTTCTACCCGGGGTACTACGGTTATTCCAGAGGCGTCGGATCTTATGCAGGTTATCCGCGCGGTGGTGTTGCAATGTACCCATCCGGAGGATTCCGTGGTGGCGTTGGTGGCTTCCGTGGAGGCGGTCGTCGCTGAACGGCGTAAGTTGGACGAGCAGGGAACCAGGGGTGAGCGGAATATAGCTGCCTCTGGTTCAGAGAGGCACATTTCCGTCTCGAAATCCCTTATTCTAAGTAGGTATGCCGACTCCTATCCGCATCGGTTCCCGCGGTTCCCAGCTTGCTCTCTGGCAGGCAAATTACGTACTTGAAGCTCTGCGCGCGGCCGGCCATTCGGCAGAGATTGAAGTGATCCGCACCACGGGCGACCGGATGCAGCAGCCCGGCTTTGTTCCTCCTCCAGATGTTGACGGGAAGGGAATCTTCACTAAAGAGATCGAAGAGGCACTTGCGGAAGGGCGTATCGACCTCGCCGTACACTCCCTGAAGGATCTGCCAACGCAGTTGTCTCCGCGATTTACCCTGGCCGCGATTCCGAAGCGCGCGGACGCGCGCGATGCCTGGGTGTGCGAGCCTTATTGGGCTCTGCATACGCTGCCGCTCGGAGGGCGCGTGGGAACCACGAGCCCGCGCCGCAGAGCGCAACTGCTTTCCCTTCGGCCGGATATCGAGTTTGTTGAGATTCGTGGGAATATCGACACTCGGCTGAAGAAGCTGGCGGCCGGTGAGTGCGATGCTCTGGTGCTGGCCGCGGCTGGGCTCGATCGTCTGGGCCATACGGAGTGGGTTCACCAGCGATTCTCACCGGAGGAGCTTTGTCCGGCTCCAGGCCAGGGCGCGCTGGCGATAGAGACGCGCAGCTGTTCGCACCCCATCGACGAGACCCGCGACCTCTTCGTCCGTCAGGCGGTAGCTGCGTTCGATCATCCGGAGACTCGCTTCTGCGTGGAGGTGGAGAGAATCGCCCTCGACGCCCTTGGAGGCGGGTGCTCGGTTCCGATCGGCGTGCACTGTGTGCCCGAGTTCGAGCGATGGCGCGTCTTCGCCCAGGTGATCGCTCCGGATGGAGAGAGTATGGCGCAGCTGGAAGACACCGCGCCTGTCTCCATGGGCGCCGAATCGCTCGGACAATGGGTGGTGGACGAACTGAAATCGCGCGGCGCTCTGGAACTTTTGACTTCTTCTGTCATCTAGCCAGCTTCCTGCATCCGGAGGATAGGAAATCCTCCGGGTGTTCATATTCCTGCACGTGAAATCCCTATAAACTGCTTAATTGTCGAATGTTGTGAGGTTGAATTGAACGAAGGTCGCTGGGTACTGTTGATTGCGAGTGAAGTGGGTGGAACGGATTCGGTCTCGGACCGCGCGATGGAGCGTCTGGTGGAGGCGATCCGCGAGGAGGGGTATCAGGTCATTCGAACCTCAACTCCTGAGGACGGTCTTTCGCTTGTGACCTCCGATCCTTCTTACTCGGCGATTCTTCTGGATTGGGACCTCGAAGGAGAGAGCCAGTTCGATGAGAGAGCTGCGCTCAAGATTCTTCGTGGCGTGCGGCATCGCAACAAGAAGATCCCGATCTTCCTGATCGCCGACCGCACGCTGGTCAGCGAGCTTCCGCTCGAGGTGGTCAAGCAGGTCCACGAATACATCCACCTGTTTGGCGATACGCCGGCCTTCATCGCCAACCGCGTCGACTTCGCCGTCGAGCGCTACCATGAGCAGCTTCTGCCGCCTTATTTCCGCGAGCTGAAGAAATATACCGATCAGGGCGCCTACTCCTGGGACGCGCCGGGTCATATGGGCGGCGTCGCCTACCTGAAGCATCCTGTGGGCATGGAGTTCCAACGCTTTTTTGGAGAGAATCTTCTTCGCTCCGATCTCGGCATCTCGACCGCGCAGCTGGGTTCGTGGCTCGATCACCTGGGGCCTCCAGGGGAGTCGGAGCGCAATGCAGCCCGTATCTTCGGTGCCGACTGGACCTTTTATGTTCTCGGCGGCTCGTCCACGTCGAACCAGATCATCGGTCATGGCGTCATCGCACAGGACGATATCGTGCTGGCCGACGCGAACTGCCACAAATCGATCTGCCATTCGCTGACCGTCACCGGAGCGCGGCCCGTCTACATGAAGCCTACCCGCAACGGCTACGGCATGATTGGCCTGGTTCCACTGAAGAGATTTGCCCCGGAGTTCATCCGCGGGCTTATCGACCGCAGCCCCCTGACCAAGGGCGTTGAAAATCAGAACCCCACTTATGCGGTGGTAACGAACTCGACCTATGACGGTCTCTGCTATGACGTGAATCGCGTGGTCGAGGAGCTCTCGAAGTCGGTCCCGCGAGTCCACTTCGACGAGGCGTGGTATGCCTATGCGAAGTTCCATAAGATCTATCGCGGACGCTTTGCAATGGACGTGCCGGACGACATGCAGGATCGACCCACGATCTTCTCCGTCCAGTCGACGCACAAGATGCTGGCGGCGTTCTCGATGGGCTCGATGGTCCACATCAAGCTCAGCCCCCGCGCACCGCTGGAATTTGATCAGTTCAACGAGTCGTTCATGATGCATGGCACCACCTCGCCGTTCTATCCTCTGATCGCCTCGCTTGACGTGGCAGCGGCCATGATGGACGAGCCTGCCGGACCGACGCTGATGTACGAGACGATCCAGGACGCCATCAGCTTCCGCAAGGCGATGAGCTCGGTCGCGCATCGGCTTCGATCAGCCGAAAATGGCGACGGCTGGTTCTTCCGCCTTTTTCAGCCCGACCAGGTGAGCGATCCCTCGACCGGCGAAAAATACGTCTTCGAGGAGACGCCGGACGCGCTCCTTGGATCCACGCCCGCATGCTGGACCCTGAAGCCGGGAGAAGACTGGCACGGCTTTAACGATGAGGACATCGCGGACGGCTACTGCATGCTCGATCCCACCAAGGTCACCATCCTGATGCCAGGGGTCAACGCTCAGGGGATTGTGAGCGAATGGGGAATTCCAGCGGCTATCCTGACCGAGTTTCTCGATTCGAGGCGTGTGGAGATCGCCCGTACCGGCGATTACACTGTGCTGGTTCTGTTTTCTGTCGGAACTTCAAAAGGGAAATGGGGCTCGTTGCTCGAGAATCTCTTCGAGTTCAAACGTCTGTACGACAGTGAAGCTCCACTGGAAGAGGCTCTTCCGGAGCTTGTAGCGAAGTATCCGCATCGATATCGCAACGCCACCCTCAAGGAGCTCTCCGACGAGATGCACGCCGCGATGATCGAGCTGAACCTGCCCACGCTGGTTGGCGAGGCCTGCGATGAGGACTTCGATCCTGTCCTTACTCCGGCGCAGACCTACCAAAAGCTGTTGCGCAATGAGACGGAAAAAATTCGCTTTACCCAGATGCATGGACGTATCGGCGCTGTCATGCTCGTCCCCTATCCTCCCGGAATTCCTATGTGCATGCCCGGCGAACGGCTGGGCGGACCCGACAGTCCTGTTATTCGGCTCATTCTGGCGACGGAGGAGTTCGGCAAACGATTCCCAGGCTTTGAGCGCGAGGTCCACGGCATCGAAGTCGACGAGCAGGGCAACTACTGGATGCGCGCCGTCGTGGAGACACCTGGGCAAAAAATCACGGGAAATGGAAATGGTAAGGTCCATCCTCCCAGTGCAGCGCCGCCCGTCAAGAAGAGTCGCCGGTCCCAGCCACGGCAGAATCTGGAGTAGACCTGAGTCTTCCACTCAAGAACCGTCGGGTTCTCGTCACGCGAGCGTCGGATCGCGTATCGGAGCTAACGATACAGCTTGAGGCAAATGGGGCGACAGTTCTCTCCATTCCCACGATTGAGATTGTTCCGCCTGCGTCTTACGCTCCTCTTGATCGGGCGCTCGCTTGCATCGATGACTTCGACTGGATTGTGTTTACGAGCGCCCATGCGGTGGAGGTCTTCGGCGAGCGGCGCAATCCGGAGCTTTTTCCAAAGAACATCGCTGTCATAGGACCGGCGACTGCACGCGCGGTCGAAAAGCTCGACCTTCCAGTCTCTCTGTTACCCCAGCGCTATATTGCCGAGTCACTCGCCGAATCTCTTGAGCAGAATGCTGCAGGAGCGAGTATTTTATTGATCCGCGCCGAAGAAGCTCGGGATGTTCTTCCTTCGGCGCTCAGACAGGCGGCATGCCGGCTTACGATCGTCGACGCCTATCGCAATCGCATTCCGGAGGAGTCAATCTCGCGGCTACGCGAGCTCTTTGCGGACCCCAAAGGCGCGCCTGACCTGATCACCTTTACGAGCGGCTCTACGGCTCGCAACCTCGTCGCCATTCTGGAAGCCGCCGGACGTGCAGTTCCTTCGGAGGTCGTCCTTGCCTCGATTGGCCCCATCACCTCGCGTACTCTGCGCGAGCTTGGTTTAGAACCCACTGTGGAGGCCGCGGAAGCTACCATCTCCGCGTTGGTCGAAGCGATACTTCATTATTTTGAACAGGCTGGTCAGTCAGGCTGACGAACTCCACGTTTTATCTGCGGAGAAGCACAGCTTTTCGAGAGAGCAATCGATACATCGAGGTTTCCTGGCGATGCATACCTGCCTGCCATGGTGAATCACCTCGTGCGAGAAGCTGATCCAGCGGTCCTGAGGGATGATCTTCATCAGATCGCGTTCAATCTTTTCAGGCGTCGTCTGCTTTGTCAGCTCAAGGCGGCGCGAGATCCGCATGACATGGGTATCGACCACGACGCCGAGTGCTATTCCATACCACGAGCCGAGCACTACATTGGCAGTCTTACGGGCGACGCCGGGAAGGCGAAGGATCTCTTCCATCGTCTGGGGAATCTTGCCCTCAAACTCTTCGACGACCTTCTTTGCCGCGCCCTGAATGGACTTCGCCTTATTGCGAAAAAAACCCGTCGTGCGGATGAGCTCTTCAATCTCGGGAAGGGAAGCGGCGGCCATTGCCTTCGGCGTAGGAAATGCCTTGAACAGCGCGGGCGTAACCAGGTTGACGCGCACATCGGTACACTGCGCCGAAAGAATCGTCGCAACGGTAAGCTCCCAGGCGTTGCGGTGGTTCAAGGCACAAACAACATTCGGATAAGTTCTGGCCAGAATATCGAGGATCGCCGCGACTCTGTCCGAGGCGAGGGGATCTCTCGACTTTACCTTTCTGGTTTGTGTGGAGGATCTTGCGGCCTTCGCCGTCTTCGTTGGCGCCATGGTTATCCCAGGCGATCCAGCATCTCTGCGGGCGATACGCGAACGCAGCTGAAGATCGGCGTGTCCTTGAGGGTGTACATACTGGCCTCTGTCTCGCGGAGCTGCTGCACCAGATCGAGGAAATCCTCAGGGAAGTTCGTCTCGAAGGCAACGACAAACTCCTGATCATCGATGCCGAACGAGTAGGTGGTATTCAGCTTCACTCGCGGATAGCTCAGACCCACGCGAATATGTTCGTCCATCAGGCGCTTCCGCTCGTCGAGCGAAAGCAGGTACCAGGGACGGGTCTTCCAGAACGGATAGACGAAGATGTACTTCTGTCCGCCGGGACGGATCGCTCCGCGGCCCTCGCCTTCGCTCTCGTCCGGCCGGTCGATCTGATACTGCGACCGTTTCGTCATTGCCAGGAAGTTGTGCGGCGTCGTCAAGTAGCCGCCCAGCGGCGAGGAAAGAAGCTCACTCCGCATCTGACTCATCTCTTCGATCGAATAACCAATCGACCAGACGCACATATCCACGTCGCCGCGCGTGCCGACGGTCGAGTACGTCAACGACAGAAACTCGCCAAACTTGTTCCACTTCGCTAGTACTGCCGCAAAAGCAGCCTTCTGGGCGGTCCGCTCCTCGGCCGGCAGGCGTTTCCACTCCGGCATGATCTTGTAAAAGCTGAAGCAGATGATCTGGCGCTTGACGGCAGGCTTTGAGGGATCGTAAGGCTGGGCTCCGTAGCTCGAGGCCGGACGCCCGGACGCAAGCGGTATGGCGCTCGCCGTGGATGTTGCATTCTTCTCTGGGGCCTGAGTGACGGTCGTCTCTGACATTGTTCGTTTTCTCCCGAATAATTCATGCTAGCGCATTCAGGGCACACCGTGCTTTGACCGATATACTCAAAGCTGCATGTCCGAAAAGATCCTTACTGTTCTCGCCGGATTTATCATTGCG